>JBGPYP010000035.1:0-13585 GCA_041493285.1 Casimicrobiaceae bacterium | reverse complement strand
GAGCCGTTCCTCGGTATCGGTGTACCTGGCGAGATGCCGGGTCAGCGACGCGAGCGGCTGCATGAGAAACCGGGTCAGGAGCCAGACCGCGGCGACCACGATCACGCTGGCGACGAGCAGGAGCGCGACGAAGCGCCAGATCAGCTCGTTGACGGCCAGGAACGCTTCGTCCTTCGGATGGACCGCGGCGACGATCCAGTTCGACGACGGCACGCGCTTGTAGGAGACGAACGCTTCGCGCCCGTCCGGGTCCAGCGCCTCCTCGGTGCCCTCGAAGCCCTGGAGCGCGCGATCGAACAACGGATTCGTCGCCGCAGCGAACGCGGGCTGTGAGAGGCGCTTCCGGTCCGGGTGCATGATGAGCTTGCCGTCGGCGGTGACGATGAAGAGGTACCCCGTCTTGCCGATGACCGTCCGGGCGATGTTGCCGAGCATCCCCGGATGGGTGAGGCCGATGCTGCCGGTGAGGATCGCGATGAACCGGCCGTCCTTGGCGAAGACCGGCGTGGTCAGAACCAGCACCATATTCCCGTCGCCGACATTGGTGAGGAAAGGTTCCGAGATGACGGAGGCCTGGGTGCGTATGGTGTCCTTGATGTAGGGACGGAAGGATGCGTCGAGGCCCCGTCGATTGGGCCGGTACGGACGCTCGGCGAGCATGATGCCCTGCGGAGAAAACAGGAACGTCGAACGGTCGAACCCTGCGTAGAGTCCGGTGTTGGTGTCGAGATAGCGTTGTGCGGCGTCCGACGAGGCGACGTCTGCATCGCGAATCTCGTTTGCGCTCAGGATCAGCGCCTTTTGCAGGGAGAGGAGTTTCTGGTCCTGACTGTCGGCGATACGCTGGAGCAGTCTGCTCTGGTCGGCGACCATTACGTCCAGCAACTGGTTGCGGAACGCGAACAGCGCGGTGGTCCCGACGGCCAGGATCACCACCAGGAAAAGGAGCGACGTTGCCGTCGACGTCTTGGTGGCGAGCGTCGACCGCGACAGGCGCCGCCCCAGCGACATCCGCTTAAATGTGGCGTACAAAGTAGCCCTCGCCCCCGAAAACCCGTGAGATTCAACGTGGCAGAGACCTGCAGCAAGAGCTGTGCCCAGGATCGCGCAGGGCGCAGGACGGCGCCGCTGATTACGCAGAAACTCGAAGCTCGTCAACCTTGCCGCCACTGGCGCCCCCGGCGGGGCGTCCTTGGCGCGCACGGTGGTCAACGAACGGCACCCCGCCTGAGGGGGCCTGCGCCGGGCCACGGCGATTCTCCGCGCCGGGCGACCCGCGGCAACTGCCGCTCGCCGACACTTGGCGGCGCATTTGCGCCAGTAAGGGACCCTTGAGGAGACCTTCGTCCGGGCCCGATTGCGGGACCCGGTGCTGCCCCAGTGCGCAGCCGCCCAGTCACGGCCGCAGTGCGGCCTCCTCCGGCGGCCGGACCGCGCGGAACGTCGCCAGCAGCATCAAATCGTAGGCGATCTTGACGGTGCCGGCGACGATGAGCGGCCAACCGAAAGTCGACAGCCCGAGCAGGTAACCGGCGATGAGCGGGCTCACGGCCGAGGCCAGGCTCCGCGGCACCGAGGTGATCCCGGCGGCGGCCGCGCGCTCGGCGGGAGAGACGACGGCCATCACGTAGGAGCTGCGCGTGGGGACGTCCATCTGCGAGAGAGCGCTGCGCAGCAGGAGCAACGCGACGACCCAGCCGAGATCGGACGCGAACGGGATGAGCAGCAGCAACACGCTCGACGGCAGATGCGTGAACACCATCGTGTTGACCAAACCGATCCGATGCGCGATGCGCGCCGCGACCAGATAGGAAAACGCCGAGAGCACGCCGGTCCAGAAGAAAATCGTTCCCGCGACGGCGACCGAGAGCTGGAATTTTTCGAACAGCCACAATGCGAGCAGCGACTGGACGATGAACCCGCCGCCGAAGGCGTCGAGGCTGAACAATGCGGCGAGCGTGTAGACGATGCGCTTCGACTCTCGCAGCGGCGCCGCGGGCGCGCCCGCGTCGACGGTCGTCGCGGCCGGCAGCTTGCGGTAGATCAGACCCGACACCAGGCCGAGCGTCGCGTAGAGCAGGAACATCCACGGGTAGAGAGCCTGCACCTCGAACTTGAGCGCTCCGGCCAGGATCTCGGGCACACCCGCGAAGACCGCGCCGAGCGCGCCGACAAGAGCCCCGACCAGGCTGTAGCGCGCGAACACCGCCGTGCGCTCGCGGTCGGTGACGACGCGCGCCAGGACGGCGTGCTCGAGCGGAAGGAAGACGCTCACGTCGCCGCTCGATGGGTTGAGCGTGCCGACGAAGGCGATGACGAGCAGCGGCCAGAACGCCGTGATCGTGGCGAAGCCGAGCCCGGTCGCGCTCATCAGCGCCGCGGCCGCGAGCAGCAGCGCGCGAGAGCCGAACCGGTTCGCGCGCAACCCGACCAAGAGGGTCAGCACCCCCGAGCCCAGCAAGGTTCCGGTGGCGATCACGCCGACCTGGAACGGTGTCAGCCCCAGGCCGATCAGATAGATCGGCAGCAGCAAGCTCACGTAGCCGTCGGCGAACGCGCGCAACCCGCGGGCCCACAGCAGCCTGCGGACGCTGGGCGATTTCATGGGAAAGACGCCGCGCTGTAGGCGAAATCGTCGAACGCGGTGACGCTGTCGGCCTTGGTCCACACGCCGACCGCGCCCGGCCCCGCGATGTGCTCGTCGTCGAGCTCGATGTAAGGCTTGCCGTCGAGTGCGACGCGGATTCGCTTGCCCGTGAACTCGACGCGCAGCGTGTGCCACTCTCTCGCCGCAATCGCCGCCGTAACGTACTTGATCGTATTTCGGCGGCCGTTCTGCGTGTAATAGACGGCCACGTTGTTCTCCAGCGCGTTGGCGCGGGCGACGTAGTAATGGTTACCGTCCTTCCAGCGCCAGACGAGCCCGCCCGCCTGGTCGTCCTTGCCCGTCAGCGGCTTGAACTTGACCTCGACGAAACCGTCGGCCAGCACCACATCGCGCACCACACACCACGGGAAATCGCCTTGCGCGCTTTGCTTCAGGACATTCGGCTTCGACGGCGCGGTCGGGTCGGCCTCGACCGTCCAGCGGTGCGAGCCGCGGCCGGTCACGCCCGCGATCCAGCCCGAGGGCAAGGCGCCGACGGCGTCGGCGTCGAAACGGATGGTTTCCGCCATGGCAACTCCTCCGATCAGTTTGTGACCGAACAGGCCGATGACCAGGAAGGAGAAAGCCGTGACCGAACGCGACCGCGCCGATCGCACCCGGCGAGAGCGAGCTGCAGGAATTCTAGCGGTGGCGTCCAAGACACACTCCTCCCGAGCGCAGGGCCCGAACCAGGAGCAGAACTTGGACGCCGTAAGGCGTCTTCGAGCGGGGAGTCTGCTGATGGTCCCCGAACAGCACTACCTTAGAATCATAACCGTGTGGCGGCGGCGATTCAAGATGGCCGGTGCCGCTTGATCCGCATCAAGCAAGTGCGATTCTCCCCGCGACGCCGGCCGACTGAGGACTTATTGTCGCCGTAATGCATGGGTAGTTCATGGAAGGATAGCGACACGATGGGCCTGCAAGCTTCCGGCGCGCTCGCTGAAACGCACAGCAACGGCGGCATCGCGCTCTGGCGGCTGGGCTTCCGGCCGTTCTATCTGCTCGCGAGCCTGTTCGCGGCGGCGTCCATCGCGCTCTGGGCCGCACAATACGCGGGGTGGCTGCCTCGCGCCTACCTCGCCGGGCCGGTGTGGCACGCGCACGAGATGCTGTTCGGATTCACGCTGGCGGTCATCACCGGGTTCCTGTTCACCGCGGTGCGCAACTGGACCCAGCGTCCGACCCTGACCGGCATGTGGCTCGCCGCGATCGCGGCGTTATGGGTAGCCGGACGGGTCCTGGTGTTGACGCCGTACGGCACGCTTGCCGCCGCGGTCAACGCGGCGTTTCCTCTCGCGGTCGCGGCGGGGATCGGCGTTCCGCTCGTGCAAAGCGGCAACCGCCGCAACTATTTCTTCATCGCGTTGCTGCTGGGGCTCGCGTTCGCCGTGCTCGGCGTGCATCTCGCGCAGCTCGGCGTCATCGCGCTGCCCGCGTGGCTCGGCTTGCGCATAGCGCTCGACGTGGTGTTGTTCATCATGGCGGTGATGGCCGGGCGCGTGGTTCCGATGTTCACCAACAACGGTGTCCCCGGAACGCGGGCGCGGCGGCACCCGCTGCTCGAAAAGGCCGCGCTCGGCGGGATCGGGCTGTTGCTTGTCGCCGACGTACTGCAGACGGAAGGAGCGGTGCTCGCCGGACTGCTCGCGGTTCTCGCGGCAGTGCATCTGGCCCGGCTCGCGCTTTGGGAGCCGTGGAAGACGCTGCGGGTGCCGCTGGTGTGGGCCTTGCACGTCGCATACCTGTGGATCCCGATCCACCTGGCGTTGCGTGCGCTCGGCGAAGCCGGGCTCATCGCTGCGCCGCTCGCCACGCACGCGCTCACCGTTGGCGCCATCGGCGGGCTCACCCTGGCGATGATGACGCGCACCGCCAAGGGCCATACGGGTCTTCCGCTCGAAGCCTTGCGCGGCGACGTCGCCTGCTACGTCCTCGTGCTGACTGCCGCGGTGGCGCGGGTGTTCGGTCCGATGGTGGCGCCGGAGCGCGATGTCGCGCTGGTGCTGATTTCGGCGGCGCTGTGGTCGTCGGCGTACGCGCTCTATGCGGTGCGCTACGCGCCGCTCCTGACGCGGCCACGGCGCGACGGCCTGCCGGGCTAGCGGTTCCCAAGGTCCAAGTAGAAACCCGTCTCGCCTGCGCTCTTTGATCCAGGTCAAGGTTTTCGCGAAGGTTCGAGGCGAAACTAGAAAACTTTTTCGCTACACGCTGCGGCGGCCGGTCGCGGTACGGACTGGCGGTCTTCCCGTCGACGCGAGGTCCCATGCGACTGCTCCTGATCAATCCGCGTTTCCCCGAAAGCTTCTGGAGTTTCCGCTGGGCGCTCGAGGAGATCCTGCCGGGCAAGCGGGCGATCAACCCGCCACTCGGGCTCGCCACGCTGGCCGCGCTTTGCCCGCCCGACTGGGACGTCGAGATCGTCGACGAGAACATCGAATCGATTCCACTCGCGCCGCGAGCCGATCTCATCGGCGTCTGCGGGATGGGCGTGCAGTTCAAGCGTCAGCGCGAGCTTCTTGCGTATTACCGCGGCAAGGGCTACTTCACCGTGGCGGGCGGGAGCTACGCGTCGCTGTGCCCGGAGCGCTACGAGTCGGTCGCCGACGCGGTCATCTGCGGCGAGGCAGAGTACATCTGGAAGGACTTCTGCCGCGACTTCGAGACCGGGAGCCCCCGCGCGCTGTATCGCGAGACCGGCGTCGTCTCGCTCGCCGACTCGCCCACGCCGCGCTTCGACCTGCTCCAACTCGACAAGTACACGACGGTCACGCTGCAGTTCTCGCGCGGCTGCCCGTTTCGCTGCGAGTTCTGCGACATCATCGTGATGTTCGGCCGCAAGCCGCGCTGGAAGAGCGTCGATCAGGTCGGCCGCGAGCTCGACGCGCTCCGCCGCCGCGGCATTCGCAGCGTGTTTTTCGTCGACGACAATCTGATCGGCAACAAGAAGGCGGCCAAGGAGCTACTGCAGTTTCTCTGCGACTATCAGGCCAGGCACGATTATCGTTTCGCGTTCGGTTCCGAGGCTTCGTTGAACGTCGCGGGGGATGCGGAGCTGCTGCGGTTGTTCCGGGCGGCCAACTTCACCTGGCTCTTCGTGGGCATCGAGTCGGCCGACCCGGAGAGCCTCAAGGAGGCAAGGAAGGTCCAGAACCTGCACGAGGACATCCTCACCTCCGTGCGGAGGATCTACGCGCACGGCATCGACGTGCTCGCGGGCTTCATCGTCGGCTTCGACAACGACACGCTCGCGACCTTCGACCTGCAGCACCGCTTCATCGTCGACTCCGGGATCCAGGCGGCGATGGTCGGACTGCTGACCGCGCTCCCGCGCACGCCCCTGTATGAGCGGCTGGAGCGGGACGGGCGCCTGATTGCGGACGCGGACAACACCGACAACACGCGGCTGGGCACCAATTTCCTGCCCAGACAAATGGAGTATGGCGCGATGATCGCCGCGTACAAGACGCTCTACGAGCGCCTGCTCTCGGACCAGGGGATCGCCGACCGCGTGCGCAGCAAGATGCGCTACCTGCGCGATCCGGTGTACCAAGGCGAGTACACGCTGCGTCAGTGCATCGGGATCGTATTCCGGCTGGTGGTGAAGGGCGTGCTGCCGGGCGGATTGCCCCGGCTGGGAGCTTTCCTGCGCAGCGTGCCGTGGCTATCGAGCGCGAAGATGCCGCTGTCGGTCGTCGACTGGATCGCCGGATTGTCGATGCGCCAGTACGTGCAGCGGCACTTCGGCGTCGGCACGGAGGCGCAGCGCGCGACGCTCACCGCGCGCGCCGAGCGGCTCCGCGCTGCGCTTCGCGTCTACGTCGATCGGGGCGCGGCTGTGGTGTCGCTCGAAATGATCGCGGCTTCGTGGCCCCGCCTGACGCTGGCGCTCGCCGGCGGACTCGATCGGCCTTTCTTCGTTCGCGCGGCGCGCCACGTCGCGGCGATCATGAAGCGCACGCCGTCGCGGCTCACGCTGCACATCGAAGCGCTGGGTGGCGGCGAGGCCTTCCAGCTCCAGCGTCTGCTCAAGCGTCTCGCGCCCTACGGCGACCGGATCTCGATCGTGCTGAACGAACAGGTCTTGAACCGTGTTCGCATCGATTCCTCGATCTTTCACTTAGTGCTCGACGGCCACGCCGCAACTTCGAACGCCGGGTAGGAGATCACCACGCGCTCCTCGTCGGTCAAGAGGTCGTCGAGGAGCAGCGGGTCGTCCCAGCGGAAACGCGCGATGTCGGAGCGTCGGTCCATGACCCTTATCGCATGGTCATTCCGCCGTCGGCGGCGAGCACCTGCCCGGTGACGTAGCTCGCTGCATCGGAGGCAAAGAAGACGAATACCGGAGCGATTTCGTCGGGCTCCGCCCAGCGGCCGAGCGGGATACGTTCGAGGTATTTCTCCCTGAACCTGTCATCGGTGCGGATCGTCTCGGTCATCGGCGTCGCCGCGCCAGGTGCGATCGCGTTCACGGTGATCCCGTACCTCGCGAGCTCTTTCGCTGCCGACAAGGTCAGTCCGACGATCCCCGCCTTGGCGGCGCTGTAGTTGATCTGGCCGATCGTGCCGAGCACGCCGGCGGTCGAGGTGACGTTAATGATCCGACCGGAGCGTTGCTCGATCATGCCCGGCGCCACCGCCTGCAGGCAGTTGAAGCTACCTTTGAGGTGCACAGCGACAACCTGATCCCATTGCGGCTCGGTCATCTTGTGCAGCATCGCCGGCCGCGTGATCCCGGCGTTGTTAACCAGGATATCGACCCGGCCGAAGCGTTCGCGCGTTGCTGCGGTCATGGCGTCGACTTGGTCGCGGGAAGACACGTCGCAAGGAACTGCGATCGCTTCCGCACCCTTCGCGACCAGCTCCGCCGCCAGCGCGTCGGCCCGCTCGAGTGAGAGGTCGGCTAAGCAAACGCCCGCGCCTTCGCTGGCGAAAGCGCGCGCGACCGCTGCGCCAATGCCTTGTGCCGCGCCCGTCACGATCGCAATCCTGCCTGCGAGCCGCACCGCCAAGCCCCCTTTGCGCGTCGTGCCGCCAGGGGCACGCAGGGACATCACTGTGCCGGACCGCGTCCGGATAAGCCTTGATCGGCGTCAACGAAGCGACGGTGCGGCCGCGCGTGCGTTCGGGGCGCCGCCGCAGCGGGGTGCTTGATCCGGCTCAAGGCCGCCGGCGTCGGCGACGCGAAGAATCGCTTGCTTGCGGATCCCGCAGAGCAAGAGGCGAAAGCAAGTGGCGAGGCGCTCCGCGTTGGACGATCCCGGACAACGGTTACCGGCGGCTTCGCCGGGCATGCGCGTCGCGCCGCCCCGGCCGCAGCCCGTGGGCTGGGTCGACCGTCGCTGAAGGTGTGCTCTGTCACCCCGGCTTCTGGCGGCCGCCGGGCTTTCGAGTGCGCGGGCGCATCGCTTCGGCCGCCGCTCGCGGCGCCTCGCCGCCGCGGCGCGGCGCGGTCGCTGGTGCGCCGCGTTGCTGCCGCTCGATCAATCGCAGCATGGTTGCAAGCGTGATCGAGCTGAAGGTCGCCTTCGCGATCTCGTCGATCTCGGACAGCACTGTGCCGAGCGCCCTGCCCACAGGGGTCAGCTCGCCAGGCTCGCGCCGGTTGGCGGTTGCCGGCGACAGATCTTCGAAGGTGCGGATGACGTCCATCAATGTCAGCCGGCGGGCGTTGCCGGCGAAGCGGTAGCCCCCGCCCGCACCCCGGACGGACTCGACGACACCCGCACGGGCGAGGTCCGAGAGAACCTTGGCCAGGTGATGCGACGACACGCCGTACTTGTCGGCGATCTCGGCTGCGGAGATATGACGGTTTGGATCGGCCGCGGATTCGAGGACGCTGTAGAGCGCGAGCGAAGTGTTCTTCTGCAGTTTCATCGCGTCGCGGCCGCGCGGACCGAACGGTCGCCGTCAGGTCCCAAGATCCATCTCCAGCGGAATGAACGGCCCGGCCATCATGCCCTGGCTGCGAAAGAACGACAGGATCAGCGTGTTGTCGCGTCCGAGCATCGTGCGTACCTTGCGCACGCCCGCGCGCCGGAAGCTTGCGCAGATCGCGTCGAGCAGGCGCGTGCCGATGCCGGCCTGTCGCGAGTCGGGCTTGACGTCGATCGCGAAAACCCAACCGCAGGGCGGAGAGCCGAATTCCCAGTCGCGTACTTCGCCGATGACGAACCCGACGACGCGCTCCCCGGCATCCGCTACCAGGAATTGCCGCTCCGCGTGCTCGGAGTCGCCGTAACGCCGGTAGACGGATCGCCAGTAATCGCGCTTCTCCAGCCCAGTCACCGTGGCATCGATGGCGATGATCTGGGCGAGATCGCCGCGTTGCGCCGGCCGGACGACGATGGGATCCGGGGGCGCGGGGCTGCGGGCGCGGCCGCCGGCCGTCCGGTGGCCCGCGCTCCCTCGCATTGGCTTGGTGGTCGTCGGCGGCTTCAAAGGATGACGCAGATCAATTCAATAGGCGCATTCCGGTACCAGAATACACCATCCATTAAGAGGAGGAGGTTGCCATGGCAGTCACCTGCAAGTCCCGCGTGCCCATGCTGGTCGCGGCGATCGCGTTCGGCGGTGCGATCTGCGCCGTCGGGCCGGCGTTGGGCCAGGAACCGATTCGGATCGGGGCCTTTCTTTCCGTGACGGGGCCCGCTGCGTTTCTCGGCGACCCGGAGCAGAAGACGCTCGAGATGTACGTCGAGCGCATCAATGCCAGCGGCGGGGTGATGGGCCGCAAGCTGCAGCTCGTGGTCTACGACGACGGCGGTGACGCGGACAAGGCGCGCACGTTCACCAAGCGCCTGCTCGAGCAGGACAAGGTTGACGTCATCGTCGGCGGCTCGACCACGGGCACGACCATGGCCGCCGTTCCTTTGGTCGAGCAGGCGCAGACGCCATTCCTGTCGCTAGCCGGAGCGGTCGTCATCATCGAGCCGGTCAAGAAGTGGGTGTTCAAGACGCCGCATACCGACCGCATGGCCTGCGAGAAAATCTTCGGCGACATGCGCGGCCGCAAGCTCTCGAAGGTCGCGCTGATCTCCGGCGCCGGCGGCTTCGACAAGTCGATGCGCGGTGAGTGTCTCAAGGTCGCGGGCAATTACGGCGTCGATATCGTCGCCGATGAAAGTTATGGCGCGGCCGACACCGACATGACCGCGCAGCTCACCAAGATCAAGGGGACGCCCGGCGTTCAGGCGGTACTCAATGCCGGGTTCGGACAGGGGCCGGCGATCGTCACCAAGAATTACAAGCAACTCGGCCTCACCCTGCCGCTCTATCAGTCGCACGGCGTCGCCTCGAAGGAGTTTATCAAGCTTGCCGGCGACGCGGCGGAAGGCGTGCGTCTTCCCGCCGCAGCGCTGCTGGTCGCCGACATCCTTCCCGACAGCGATGCACAAAAGCCGGTCGTCGTTGCCTACACGCGGGATTACGAGGCCAAGTTCAAGTCCGACGTCTCGACCTTCGGCGGCCACGCCTACGACGGGCTCATGCTGGCAGTCGACGCGGTCAAGCGGGCCGGCGGCACCGACAAGGCGAAAGTGCGCGATGCCATCGAGAGCACACACGGCTACGTCGGTACGGGTGGGGTGGTCAACATGTCGAGCGCTGACCATATGGGTCTCGATCTCACCGCGTTCCGGATGCTCGAGGTGCGCAACGGCGGCTGGGCGCTGGTCAAATAGCGCGCAGCGTCACCGACGGAGGGCTGTGCATGGGCAGCCAGTGGACCCAATTCCTCGCCGGCGGGCTGACCGCCGGCTCCGTCTATGCGTTGGTGGCGTTGGGCTACTCCATCATCTTCAACGCGAGCCGCATCATTAATTTCGCCCAAGGCGAGTTCGTCATGATCGGCGGCATGAGCGCCGTGTCGCTGGTCGCCACCGGCGTGCCGATGCCGATAGCGATTGCGGGTGCCGTCGTGATCGCATCCGCCGTCGGGTTGCTGCTGGAAAAATTGGCGGTCGAACGCGCGCGTCGCGCAGACGTGGTAACGTTGATCATCATCACCATCGGCGCGTCGATCTTCCTGCGCGGCCTCGCGCAGCTGGTCTGGGACAAGGGGATCCATCCGCTGCCGCCGTTTTCAGGCGACCGCCCGATCGCGGTGCTCGGTGCGACCATCGTGCCCCAAAGCCTGTGGGTTCTCGGTGCAATGGTTGTCATCGTCGTCGGTCTGTCGTGGTTCTTCGGCCGGACGCTGCTCGGCAAGGCGATGCTCGCCACGTCGCACAATCGTCTTGCCGCACAGCTCGTCGGTATCGACGTCGCCAAGGTGCTGTTCGCGAGCTTCGGCCTGGCAGCCGCGCTGGGCGCGATCGCCGGCGTGCTTATCGCACCGATCACGTTCACGTCGTACGACGTCGGCGTCATGCTGGGACTGAAGGGCTTCGCGGCGGCGATCCTGGGCGGACTCGGCAGTTTCGCCGGCGCGATCGTCGGCGGACTCGTTCTCGGCTTGCTCGAAAGCCTGTCCGCGGGTTACGTCTCGTCCGCCTACAAGGACGTCGTCGCGTTCCTTGTCATGCTCGTAGTCCTGTTTTTCCGACCCCGTGGAATCCTTGGCGTACTGCAAAGTGTTCGCGTCTAGGCGTCAGGACGCAACGAACCCCTGGTGGGCCAGCTCCCGTACCGGCGGAATCACGCTGCTCGCGCTCGTCATCGCGCTCGCACCGCTGGCGATCACCAACAATTATTTCTACGATGTCGCGATCCTCGTCGGCCTGAACGCGATCGTTTGCGTCGGCCTGAACCTGCTCATCGGCTATGCCGGTCAGATCAGTCTCGGCCACGCCGGCTTCTTCGGACTGGGCGCCTATGGCTCGGCACTGCTTGCCTCGCGCTATGGCTGGCCGCCGCTCGCGGCGCTCGTTGCCGCGACGGTGGGCGTCGCGCTGCTCGCGTTCGTCGTTGGCCGTCCGATTCTTCGGCTCCAGGGACATTACCTCGCGATGGCGACGCTCGGGCTCGGCATCATCGTCTCGATCGTCATTTCCACCGAGGACGGGCTGACGGGCGGGCCCGACGGCATGGCGGTCCCCCCGCTGGCGTTGTTTGGGCTCGTCGTTCAGGGCGAGCGCAACTGGTACTGGGTGGTCGGCGGATGTCTGCTCCTCGCGGTGTGGCTGGCGCAGAACCTTATCGGCTCGCCGATCGGGCGTGCGCTGCGCGCCCTGCATACGTCGGAAATCGCCGCCGAAGTGGTCGGCATCGACAGCGCCCGGCACAAGCTCATGGTGTTTGTCGTCTCTGCCGTCTTTGCGGCCGTTGCCGGCGGGCTCACCGCCTACTACGCCGGCTTCATCACGCCGGCCAAGGCGTCGTTCCTGCACTCGATCGAACTGGTGACCATGGTCGTGTTCGGCGGCATGGCGTCGACATTCGGTGCCGTGGTCGGCGCGGCGGTTCTTACCGTGCTGCCGCAGGTGTTGACCCTGCTGAAGGACTATGAAATGGTGGTCTTCGGCGCACTGCTGATGTTCACGATGATCTTCCTGCCGCGTGGCGTGGTGCCGACGCTGGCCGGTTATTGGCACCGTGGCGCCCGATGAGCGCGCTGCGAGTCGAGCGCCTGTCGAAGGAGTTCGGCGGTGTGCGCGCCATCGATGATCTCTCGTGCGAGCTCCGTCCCGGGACGATCCATTCGATCATCGGGCCCAATGGCGCCGGCAAGACGACCCTGCTCAACCTGCTGACCGGCGTCTATGTGCCCAGCGCGGGCCGCATCATCTTCGATGAGCGCGACCTCACCGGCGCGCCGCCCCACGAATTCGCTGCCGCCGGCATCGGACGCACGTTCCAGAACCTGCAGATCTTTTTCAACATGACCGCGCTCGAGAACGTCATGACCGGGCGCCATTTGCGCGAGCAATGCGGTCTGTTGGCGGCGCTACTGCACGCTCCCCGCCTTGCGCGTGCCGAGCGCGAATGCCGTGAACGGGCGCTGCAGCTGTTGCGCTTTCTCGATCTCGAAGGCTACGCGTGGATCGGTGCGGCGGCGATGCCGTACGGCGCGCTCAAGCGCCTCGAGATCGCGCGTGCCCTGGCCGGCGAGCCGAGAATGTTGCTGCTTGACGAGCCTGCAGCCGGACTCAATCCGACCGAGGCGCAGGCGATCGACGCGCTTATCAAGCGGCTCGCCGCAATGGGCACGACGGTGGTGTTGGTCGAGCACAACATGCGCTTGGTTATGGGCGTCTCGGATCACATCCTGGTTCTCGATTACGGACGTCGCTTGAGCGAAGGAACGGCGGAGGAAATCCGCGCCGACCCGCGCGTTGTCGAGGCTTATCTGGGCGCCGCGGACCCGTTGGAGGCCGGCCATGCTTGAGGTCGCCGCGCTGTCGAGCCGCTACGGGCGCATCCCAGCGCTCGCTGACGTCGATCTCCACGTGGGGCAGGGCGAGTTGGTCGCGCTCGTCGGCGCCAACGGCGCGGGCAAGACGACGCTGCTGCGCGTGCTCTCCGGAGTGCAACCGGCGGCGGGAGGCAGCGTGCGCTTCGAGGGTTCCGACGTGACGCGGGCGTCACCGCGGAACCGGGTGAAGATGGGCATTGTGCAGGTGCCGGAGGGGCGGCAGGTGTTTGGCCCGTTGTCGGTCGATGACAATCTGCGCCTTGGCGCGTTCGTGCGTCCTGCCGTTGAAATCGCCGGCGCGCTCGAGCGCGTGTTCGCGTTGTTTCCAATCCTGGCGGCGAAACGGCGCGAGACGGCGGGAACGCTCTCGGGAGGGCAGCAACAGATGCTGGCGATCGGTCGCGCCCTGATGACGCGCCCGAAGTTGCTGCTGCTCGACGAGCCGAGCATGGGGCTCGCGCCGCGCCTGGTGGCCGGGATTTTCGCCTGCATCCAGGCCTTGCGCGACGCCGACATGGCCCTGCTGCTGGTCGAGCAGAACGCGCGCGCGGCCCTCGCCATCGCCGACCGCGGCTACGTGCTGG
>JBGPYP010000380.1:0-2427 GCA_041493285.1 Casimicrobiaceae bacterium | reverse complement strand
CTCTTCACGCTTGCGGTCGGCGTCGCCGTGGCGATCCTGTGCGGGCTGGCGCCAGCCCTCCGGATTGCCCGACCCGATCTGAGTCGCGTGCTGCAAGCCGGGCGACGCACCACCGGCAGCGCGCGCCTGACGCGCGACGCCCTCGTCGTGGCGGAGATCGCGCTGTCGGTAGCGCTCGTCGCCGTGGCCGGCCTGCTTGTTCACAGCATGCTCGCGTTGCAGCGCGTCAGCGTGGGCTTCGACTCGTCGAACGTGTTCACGCTCCAGTTCCGGCTTCCCCAGGCGAAGTATGCGCGACCGGAAGACATCGCCCGCTTCTTCCGGGAGGCGGTGGCGCAGGTGCGGGCGGTGCCCGGCGTCGAGGCGGCGGCGCTCGTCCGGCGCGTGCCCTTCAGCGGCAACTGGGGCGACACGCCGTTCACGGTCGAAGGCCGCCCGGTCCCCGCCGGCGGTGAGCCGAGGGCAGGGCAGAACATCATCACGCCCGACTACTTCCGCGCGATGCGGATTCCGGTGGCCAGCGGCCGCGAGTTCACCGACCGCGACGATCTGCAATCCCCGCCGGTGACGATCGTCAACGAGACACTCGCGCGCACGACGTGGCCCGGCGAAGATCCGATCGGTAAGCACATCACCGTCCCCGATTTCACTCAACCGCTCACGGTCGTCGCCGTCGTCGGCGACGTGAAGCACCGGTCGTCGACCGAGCCGGCGCAGCCGCAGCTGTACCTGGCGCACTATCAGCTGCCGATGATCTTCAGCAGCCTCGTGGCGCGGACGGCCGTGCCGCCGTCGACGCTCGTGAGCCAGGTGCGGCGCGCGATCTGGGCGGTCGACAAGGATCAGCCGGTCTGGTCGGTGACGCCCCTCGACACGCTGGTGGAGCAGTCGCACGGCTCGACGCGGTTTCTGGCGTCGCTGCTCGCCGGGTTTTCCGGTGTGGCGCTGCTGCTCGCGGCGGTCGGCATCTACGGCGTGATGTCGTACGCCGTGACGGAGCGGACGCACGAAATCGGCATCCGGATGGCGCTCGGCGCGTCGGCAGATCGCGTGATGCGCGAGATCGTTCGCCGCGGCCTCTGGCTCACGGGGGTCGCGCTGCTCGTCGGGATCCCGGTCGCGGCCGGCCTTGGCCGCTTCGCGCGCGGTGTGTTGTTTGGCGTCGAGCCCGCCGATCCCGCGACGCTGGCGGGCGCGGCCCTGCTTCTCGGTCTTGTGTCGCTGGCGGCGTGTTATGTGCCGGCGCGTCGCGCCTCGCGCGTCGACCCGGTCATCGCGCTCGCGGAAGAGTAGAGATGGAAATGGGGAATGAGGAATTAGGAATGAGGAATTGGGCGGCGGATTGGTTCTAGACCGGCGTTGGTGTGTGTTATCGACGATTGCAGTCACAATCGAGACGAGTTCGTTCGCCTGACCTCGGAGCTTTGTTGCTTCCTCGGCTGGACCGACTGTGCAGGCTTCGTGAAGGCGAAGTCGTCCGTTCAGAAGCTGTGGAGCCATCAGCCTGGCGACGCCGCCGATCTGATAGAGCTGCTCGCAGAACTTGACGATTCGACACGCGAACCGGAACGCGCGGTCGCGAATGTCCTGGCCTGTTTGCGACGTGTCACCTGGCTGCACGCCGACAGCAACGCATGGACAGTGCCGTCGAGGTTCTTTCGCGATTCCGCGGTTTCCGACTCACACGTTGCAGTTTTTGCCTTCCATTCCCAATTCCTAATGCTAAATTCCTAATTCCATGTCCCCCAACACACCGTATTCCGCTGATCTGGCCGACCGCGAACCGGTTTCGGCGATGCGCGAGACCGCCGCTCGCATTCGAGCACTGGCGAGCGCGTGGTCGGCGGCCGACTTCGAACGCAGCTACGCGTCCGGCAAATGGAGCGCGCGGCAGATCCTCACGCACCTCGCGCAGTCGGAGGTGGCGCTCGGCAACCGGGCGCGCATGGCGCTCACGACGCCCGACTACGTCGCGCAGTCGTTCGATCAGGACAAGTGGATCGCGCGCGAGTCCGCGACAAGCGGCCGCGACGCGCTTGACGCACTGCTCGCCGTCTCGGCGCTCAATTGTGCGCTGTTCGCGTCCCTCTCGCCAGGCGACCGCGCCACGCCGTTCTCCCATCCTGAATACGGCGCGCTCACGGTCGACTGGTTAATCCACCAGATGGCGGGCCACCAGCTGCATCATCTCCAGCAACTGGAGTTGATCGCAGGCTAGTGGGCGGGCGGGAGACGGCTGCAGTCTGAGCGAGCCGCGCCGGGGCTACCGGATCTGCTTCCGTTTCTCGGCAATCTCCGCCTTCAAGTCCGGGTTGACTCTGAATTGACCCTTCTCGGCCAGCGCGACTTCCTGAGCGGCGGCCTCGAGGCGGCCGGTGATCAGGTAGACAACGGCCAGGTTGTTGTGTGCCTCGCCGGCCTTCGGGT
>JBGPYP010000366.1:0-2558 GCA_041493285.1 Casimicrobiaceae bacterium | reverse complement strand
GAAATGCACCGGCGCCAGAGGACGGATATCGTGAAAGCCGAGGACTTCTGAGTCCTCGTACACCTTCTTCGCCGGCACCTCGCCGCGCACGATCTTGCAGAAAATGCAGTCGTTCATGATTTTCGTTGGCTTGCCCGCTGCGCGGCCATTCGGCCGCCGCCTTGCGCCGCATCACAAGCGCGCGGCCTTCTCTTCCAGCCCCGACATGCCTTCGCGGCGCGCCAACTCGCTTAGAACCGCATCCGGACCCAATCCGTAGCTCTCCAAGACGATCAGGCAGTGGAACCAGAGATCCGCGATCTCCTGCGTCAGCCGAAGTTTATCACCGTCCTTGGCGGCCATGACCGCCTCGGTCGCTTCCTCGCCCAGCTTCTTGATCATCGCGTCGCGGCCTTTGGCGAACAGCGTCGCAACGTAAGACGTGGCGGGATCGGCGCCGCGCCGCGAGGCGATCGTGGCGGCCAGCCGGCGCAACAATTCGCCATTCGTCGCCATCTGGGTTGTCGAAAGGTCTGCCATGTCGTTAGTCCTGCTGTTGTCGATGGTCTACGGTGGCCCGGCGCTCTCACCGGCCGTAGATGGAGGCCGGGTCCTTGAGCACCGGCTCGACCGCTCGCCAAGCGCCATCTTCGAGCCGCTGGAAGAAGCAGCGATGCCGGCCCGTATGACAGGCGATACCGTCGGTTTGTTCGACGACGAGGAGGATCGCGTCGTTGTCGCAATCGAGCCGGATCTCGCGCACCCGCTGCACATGCCCGGATTGTTCGCCCTTGCGCCAGAGCTTCCCGCGCGAGCGCGACCAGTAATGCACCTCGCCGGTCGCGGCCGTGCGCTCGAGCGCGTCACGGTTCATCCACGCTTGCGTCAATACTGCCGCGGTCTCCGCCTCCTGCGCGATCACAGGGACGAGGCCGTCGGCGTTCCAGTGGACTTCGTCGAGCCATCCCATACGGGTTGTGCGTCAAGCGTCGGACATCGGACCGATTTTACGCTTAACGGTTGACGCTCAACGGATTTCGATTCCCGCCGCCGCCATGGCCTTCTTGGCCTCGCCGACCGTGAACTCGCCGTAGTGAAAGATCGACGCCGCGAGCACCGCGTCGGCACCACCCACGATGATGCCGTCGACCAGGTGCTGCAGCGTGCCGACGCCGCCCGAGGCAATGACCGGCACGTCGACCGCATCGACGACCGCGCGCGTCAGCGCGAGATCGAAGCCGGTCTTTGCGCCGTCGCGATCCATGCTCGTCAGGAGGATCTCGCCGGCGCCGAGCTGAGTCGCCCGGCGTGCCCAGTCGACCGCATCGAGGCCGGTCGGCGTGCGCCCGCCGTGCGTGTACACCTCCCAGCGCCCCGGCGCGGACTGCCGCGCGTCGATCGCAGCGACGATGCACTGCGCCCCGTAGCGGCTCGAGGCCTCGGCGAGCAGCGCCGGGTTCTGCACGGCCGCGGTGTTGATGCTGATTTTGTCCGCGCCGGCGTTGAGCAACGCGCGGATGTCGTCAACGCGCGACACTCCGCCGCCGACGGTGAGGGGAATGAAAACCTGGTCCGCGACCGCCTCGATCATGTCGTAGAGCAGGCCGCGGGTCTCGACGCTCGCCTTGATGTCGAGGAACGCGAGTTCGTCCGCACCTTGCTCATCGTAGCGGCGGGCGACCTCGACGGGGTCGCCGGCGTCGCGCAGGTTGACGAAGTTCACGCCCTTGACGACCCGGCCGTTCGCCACGTCGAGGCAGGGAATGATGCGTTTGGCGAGGCCCATGGATTGGCTATCTACGGATGCAGATCTGTAGCCGCCTGACCGCGGCCTCCTTGCAGAGTCACGTACGACGTCGCGTCGCTCGTCGGCCGCCGCGTCGTCCGCTGCGGGCACAACCGTAACGCGAACATCGACTCGTCGAGTTGTCCGCAGCCCATCCGCCTCCGCGGTCCCATCCCCGCTCCGCGCTCCGGCGTCGTCCTCGCGCGATCCCCACGCTACAAGTGGGGCGCCCGGCGAGGCTTAGCGAGGCTCCACGAGCGAAGCGAGCGGAGGCGACCCGAGCGGGTGCGAGGGCCGACAACGCTACGCGCTCTATTCACGCGACCGTTGCGGAGGCCCCTCGCCGCGGGCTCGCGCCGCTACTTCCCCTTGGCCGCCTTGAGCGCCGCCTTGAAATCGAGCGTGCCCTCGTAGAGCGCTCTACCCGCAATCGCGCCGCTCACGCCCTCGCTTTCGTAACTGGCGAGCTCCTTGATGTCCTTGAGACTGTTGATGCCGCCGCTGGCGATGACGGGAATCTTCAGCTCGCGGGCGAGTTTGACGGTCGCCTCGATGTTGACGCCGGTCAGCATGCCGTCGCGGCCGATGTCGGTGTAGACGATCGCCTCGACGCCGTAATCCTCGAACTTCTTCGCCAGATCGAGGACGTCGTGCCCGGTCATCTTCGACCAGCCGTCCGTGGCGACCTTTCCCTCCCGCGCGTCGAGGCCGACGATGATATGCCCCGGGAACGCATAGCACGCGTCGTGCAGGAATCCCGGGTTCTTCACCGCGGCGGTGCCGATGATCACGT
>JBGPYP010000004.1:0-24511 GCA_041493285.1 Casimicrobiaceae bacterium | reverse complement strand
CCGCAGGGCCGCCCCAAGGCGCGAATTGCGCCCCCTCGGGGGGCAGCGCAGCGGCGACAGCCGCAAGCGTGGGGGTACACCAGTGAGCGCCACGGAGACCGGTCTGGTCACCGCCGCGTGGCGGCGGCACTATGCGGTGCGGCTCGACGGCGGCCGGACGATCCGCTGCGTGTTGCTTGGCCGCCGCCTCCCGGTCGCCTGCGGTGATCGGGTGCGCGTCGCGCTCGGCGCGGATGGCGAGGGCGCGATCAACGCGGTCGAGCCGCGGCACACGCTTTTCTTCCGCTCCGACGCCCACCGCGAGAAGCTGCTCGCGGCCAACGTCACGCAGGTCCTCGGCATCGTCGCGCCTGACCCTCCCTACGACGACGAGCTGGTCCAACGCTGGATCATCGCGGCGGAGAGCAATGGCTGCACTTTCATCCTGATCGCCAACAAGTCCGACCTGCCCGGCTTCGCTGCGCTCGAACCCCGGCTCGATGCTTGCCGCGCGCTGGGCTACCGGGTCGTACCGCTCTCCGCTACGCGCGACGCCTCGCCGGTGCGCGACCTAGTCGCCGGCCAGAAGAGCGTCCTGGTCGGCCAGTCGGGGATGGGCAAGTCGACGCTGATCAACGCGCTCGTGCCGGACGCCGGAGCGCGCATCGGCGAGGTCTCGGCGGCTCTGAACGCCGGCCGCCACACGACCTCCGAGACGAAGCTGTACGCGCTGGATGACGAGTCGTGGCTCGTCGACTCACCCGGCATGAAGGAGTTCGGCCTCGCCCATCTTCCCGCCGAGGCGATCGTGCACGCGTTCGTCGAGCTGAGGCCGCTCGCCGGCAAGTGTCGCTTCCGCGATTGCCGCCACGCGACCGAGCCCGGCTGCGCGGTGCGGGAAGCGGTTGCGCGCGGCGAGGTCATGCCTTGGCGGGTCGCGCTGTTGCAGCGCCTGCTCGCCGACAGCGAGCGGCGGGCGCGGAGCTGGTGAAAAGTAGGAAAAGTAGGGTCAGACTCGACTTTCCGCGAACGCCTCGATCTAAGGAACGCCGTAGATGGAAAGTCGAGTCTGACCCTACTTTTCAACAAACCCTACTTTTCAACCCTACTTTTTACTTCTTCCTACTTTTACTACGGCGCCCAATAGGCCAACGTAAGCAACAACAACAACACCAGCCACACCAGCAGCGCGCGCCATACCAGCCCGACCGCGCTCGGCATGAGTTCGGCGTCGGCGACGTCGCCCAAGCCCAGATCGGGACGGAACTCGGGCTCGCCGGTCGGGCCGGTGATCGAACCGCCGATCGCTGCGCCCAGCGCGCCCGCGCCGCTCGCGAGCAGGATTCCTTCGTGCAAGGAGCTCCAGGCCTTCGCCTGGGTGCGCCAGCAGTAGATCGCGTCCTCGAAATCGCCCACGATCGCGAACGTCACCGCGGTGAGGCGCACCGGGACCCAGTCGAGCCAGTACAGCAGGCGCCGCACCGGCTTGCCGAATTCGTCCAGCTCATGTCCCATCGGCGTCGCCGCGTCGCCGCGCCAATGCTCGGCGAGAAGCGTGGTGAGCCGGTAGAGCACCGCGCCGCCCGGCCCGGGCAGCACCAGGAACCAGAACAGCGTCCCGAAAACGTGCCGGTACGAATCCCCGATGCCCTGCTCGATCGCCAGCTTCGGCAGCTCTTCCGCGGTCGCCGCGCTCGTGTCGATGCCGCGCCACGCCGCGAGTCGCTTGCGCGCGGCGATCGCGTCGCCGGCGCCGAGCGCTTCGGCGATCGCGCTGAACGCGTGGCTGAAGTGGCGGAACCCGACCAGCAGGTACAGGATCGCGATGTTCCAGAGCAACGAGGCCAGCGGATGGAGCTGATCGAGCGCCCAATACCCAGCGACGGCGATCGCGACCGGCGGCACCAGCGCCAATGCCGCCGCGACCACGCCCTGCTGCGCCGCCCCCGCATTGAAGCGCCGCTCCAGCGCACGTCCGTAGCGGACGAACGCGTGCTGCAGCCCGCCCCGCCAGCGGATGGTCCGCCACTGCTCCAGCGCCAGCGCAACGACGATGGCAAGGAAATTCATCGGGTCAACTCACAGGGAGGCACAGAGACACCGGGAAGGTCTCACCTGGATCGATCAACGCGGCAGCGTCGCCCCGAATGTCTTGCGCGGCCTCGCGTTCCTCTGCGTCTTTCGCGTCTCACTGGGAATCAACTCTTCAATTCGGGGCGGTCGCGAAACTGCTCCAGCGCCTCGGGATTGGCCAGCGCCTCGACGTTCTTCACCGGCAGGCCGTGGACGACGTTGCGCACCGCCAGCTCGACGATCTTGCCGCTCTTGGTGTGCGGGATGTCGTTCACCTGCACGATCTTCGCCGGAACGTGCCGTGGCGTGGTGTTGGCGCGGATCTGCTGCTTGATGCGATCGATCAGCCTCTGGTCCAGCGCCTGGCCGTCGCGCAGGCGGACGAACAGCACCACGCGCGCGTCGCCGACGTCGCCCGGCGGCCAGTCCTGGCCGATGACGATGCTCTCCACGACTTCGTCGAGCTGCTCGACCTGGCGGTAGATCTCGGCGGTACCGATGCGCACCCCACCCGGATTGAGCGTGGCATCCGAGCGGCCGTAGATGATCATGCCGTCGTGCGCGGTCAGCTCGACCCAGTCGCCATGGCACCAGACGCCCGGGAAACGCTCGAAATACGCGGCGTGGTACTTCGCGCTGTCGGGGTCGTTCCAGAAACCGATCGGCATCGACGGGAACGGCGCGGTGCAGACGAGCTCGCCTTTTTCCTCGCGCACGGGTTGGCCGCTCTCGTCGTAGACGTCGACCCGCATCCCCAGCGCACGGCACTGCAGCTCGCCGCGCCAGACCGCCCGAGTCGGACAGCCGAGCGCAAAGCAGGAGATGATGTCGGTCCCGCCCGAGATCGACGACAGGCACACGTCTTCCTTGATGCACTGGTAGACGTAGTCGAACCCTTCGGGCGCGAGCGGGCTGCCGGTCGAGAGCACCGCCCGCAGCGGCGAGAGCGCATAGTCCTTGCGTGGCACGAGCGCAATCTTCTTGATCGCCTCGATGTATTTGGCCGACGTGCCGAGATGCGTCATCCGCTCCTCGTCGGCGAGTTCCCAAACTACCCTGCCCTGGTGCACGAACGGTGACCCGTCGTAGAGCAGCAGCGTCGCCCCCGAGGCGAGAGCGCTCGCCAGCCAGTTCCACATCATCCAGCCGCAGGTCGTGAAGTAGAACAGCCGGTCGCCGGGCTTGAGATCGCAATGCAGGCCGTGCTCCTTCACGTGCTGCAGCAGCGTTCCGCCGGCGCCGTGCACGATGCATTTGGGAACGCCGGTCGTCCCCGACGAGTACAGGATGTAGAGCGGATGGTCGAAAGGCAGCCGCTCGAAGGCGATCGGGCCGGCCGCAAAGGGCGCGACGAAATCCTCCCAGGTGACAGCGCGCGGCACCGCCGGAAGATCGTCCGGCGCGCCGGGCAACTCCCGCAGGTACGACGCAACGACCACGCGCTTGACCGTCGGCAGGCGCGCGACAATGGTCGTGACGCGCTCGAGGATCGGCTGCGGCTTGCCGTTGTACCAGTAGCCATCGACGGTGAAGAGCACCTTGGGTTCGATCTGCCCGAAGCGGTCGAGTACGCCCTGCACGCCGAAATCCGGAGACGCGGACGACCAGATCGCGCCCAGACTCGCGGTTGCGAGCATGGCGATGATCGCCTCGGGCATGTTTGGCATGTACGCGGCGACGCGGTCGCCGGACTGGACGCCGGCGTCCCGAAGACCCTGTGCGACGCGGGAAACGGCCGCAAGGAGGTCCGCGTGAGACACGCGTCGCTTGACCTTGTCCTCGCCCCAGAAAACCAGCGCGTCGGTCTCGGCCGTGGAGCGCCGAGCGAGCAGGTTCTCCGCGAAGTTGAGCCGCGCGTCGGGGAACCAGCGCGCGCCGGGCATTTTCACGCCGTCGATCAGCGTCCGCGCGCCGCGCTCGCCGACGATGCCCGCGTCGTCCCAGACTTCGCGCCAGAAGGCCTCGGAGTTCTCGACCGACCAGCGATGGAGCGTCGCGTAGTCCGCGAGCGCGACGCCGTGTCTCGCGGCGACGCGCGCCGCGAACGCGGTGAGATTGGCGTGCGCCACGCGGTCGGGCGATGGTTGCCACATCGGTGCGTTCACGGCAGCCTCAACGCGTTGCCCCTGTCACGATCAAGCTCCTGCCGGCGCGTAGGGAGCCTCTGGGCGAGTCCCGCGTGGCCGCGACGGAGGCTTTCCGGGATGAGCTGCGCGAAGCGGCGCGAAGCCCATGGCAGGCCTCCATGGGCGAACGGCGCGACGGCAGATCGCCCGCGCAGTTGGCAAATCAGCCCCGTCCCTTCGGGTTTCGGCGCAATGGCCCCATCTGCGTTGTTGCGCGGCTTGCGAATAGAATGAACTATTCGCTGCGCCCGCAGTTGGCAAATGACGCCTAGCATCTGAGGCCATTGCGCCAGAAACGCGGCTCATGTGGGACTCGCTCAGAGGTTCCTCAGCAGCGCGCGCAGCGGTTCCGGCAGCGGCGCCGATTTCGCCGTCTTCATATCGATCCAGACCAGCTTCGCCGCGCCGTCGGCATGCTTCTTTCCATCCCATCCAGATCTCGTAATAGCTCTCCACGCTGCTCTTTCCCGGCGGGCCGACGAACATCCTGACCTCGGCCTCGCCCGGGTACGTCAGTGGGGCGTGGAAGGTGCAGCTCGCGTTGACGATCACCGGTCCCTGCCCGCCGTAGGCGCCGACACCCAGGCGCTGCGCGCAGGCGTACAGCCACTCGATGCGCGTCTGCTCCATGTAGCGGAAGTGCACGGTGTTGTTCACGTGGCCCATCGCGTCCATGTCGCCCCAGCGGATGGGGATACGCGGTGTGGACCAGCTTCCGATCGTGACTCATTGGGCGTACCGACGGGAAAGCTAATTATAATGGCTGCACCCTGGGAAAGCCCTGGAGATCGGCCGGTGCCACGCGAAGCCATGGAATACGACGTCGTGATCGTCGGCGGCGGGCCTTCGGGCCTGTCGGCGGCGATCCGCTTGAAGCAGCTCGCGGCGGAAGCCGGGCGCGAGGTGGGCGTGTGCGTGCTCGAAAAGGGCTCCGAGGTCGGCGCGCATATCCTTTCCGGCGCGGTGATCGATCCGCGCGCTCTGAACGAGCTGATCCCCGACTGGCAGGCGCGTGGCGCGCCGCTCAACACGCCGGTCAGCGAAGACCGCTTCATGGTTCTCACACCCGGGAAGGCATCCCGGATCCCGAACTGGATGCTGCCGCCGCTGATGAACAATCACGGCGCGAGCATCGCGAGCCTGGGCAACGTCTGCCGCTGGCTCGGCACACAGGCGGAAGCCCTCGGGGTCGAGATCTATCCCGGATTTCCAGCGGCAGAAGCGCTCTACGACGAGCGCGGCGCGGTCCGCGGCGTCGCGACCGGCGAGCTGGGCGTCGCGAAGGACGGCACGCACAAGCCCGAATACCAGCTCGGCATGGAATTGCACGCGAAGTACACGCTCTTCGCAGAGGGTTGCCGCGGCTCGCTGTCGCAGGAACTGATGGCGCGCTTCAAGCTGCGGGACGGCGTGGACCCGCAGAAGTACGGGATCGGCTTGAAGGAGCTGTGGCACGTCGCGCCCGGGAAGCACCAGCCGGGGCTCGTCGTCCACACCCAAGGCTGGCCGCTCGATTCGCGCACGGGCGGCGGCTCGTTCATGTACCACTTCGGCGACGATTTGGTCGCTGTCGGATTCGTCGTGCATCTCAACTATGAGAATCCGCACCTTTCGCCGTACGATGAATTCCAGCGCTTCAAGACGCATCCCGCCATCCGCGGCACCTTCGAGGGCGGCAAGCGCATCGGCTACGGCGCGCGCGCGATCAACGAGGGCGGGCTGCAGTCGATCCCGAAGCTGGTCTTCCCCGGCGGCGCGCTGATCGGCGACGCCGCGGGCTTTCTCAACGTGCCGCGGATCAAGGGCGTGCACAACGCCATGAAGACCGGGATGCTCGGTGCGGAAGCGGCGTTCGCGGCGCTGGGCGAGAGCCGTGCGGGAGACGAGCTCGCCGCGTATCCAGAAGCGTTCCGCAAGTCGTGGGTATACGAGGAGCTGCACAAGGTGCGCAACGTCAAGCCCGGGCTCAAGTGGGGCCAGTGGCTGGGCACGCTGCACGGCGGCGTGCACATGTGGCTGAACGACCTCGGCCTGGGCGCGCTGGTGGGTTGGACGCTGCGCCACGGCAAGGCGGACCATGAGACGCTGAAGCCCGCGAGGGAGATGCCGAAGATCGAGTATCCGAAATACGACGGCGTGCTGACCTTCGACAAACTCTCCTCGGTCTTCGTTTCCAACACCAATCACGAGGAGAACCAGCCGGTGCATCTACAGCTGCGCGATCCGGCGATTCCAACGAGCGTCAATCTCGCGCTCTACGATGGTCCGGAGCAACGCTACTGTCCTGCCGGCGTGTACGAATTCGTGCCGGACGAGGCCTCAGGCGGCGCCGCGCAGCGCTTGCAGATCAACGCGCCGAACTGCGTCCACTGCAAGACCTGCGACATCAAGGACCCGAAACAGAACATCCGCTGGGTGACGCCGGAGGGCGGCGGCGGCCCGAACTATTCCAACATGTAGCGGCGCGAGCAGCGAGAGGGGCTTCCGCGCGGGTCTAGCGAATTCGTCGCGTCGAATTGTCAGCCCTAGCGCTCGGCTCGGGTCGCCTCCTCTCGCTTCGCTCGCGGAGCCTCGCTCCGCCTCGCCGGTCGCCCCGCAAGCGGCTCGTCCGCTTGCGGGGGTCGAGCGTCCGCGAGTCGCCGCGGCGGCCGACGCGAGAAGGTGACATACGCAGTGTCGGTACAACGAGGCCGCGGGCGGCGGTCAGTTTGCGGCGCCCAGCCACGCGGCGCCCCTCACCCCGCTCGAATCGCCGTACCGGTGCCGCACCAGGCGCGTGTCGACGCGGTCGGAGAACACCCACGGTTTCCACAGCTCCGGCACGTTGGCGTAAATGCGCCCAATGTTCGACATCCCGCCGCCGAGGACGATCACGTCCGGATCGAGCAGATTGACGACGTGCGCGAGCGCGCGCGCCAGGCGCTCCTCGTAGCGCGCGAGCGTCGCGGCGCACGCAGCATCGCCGATCGCCGCGCGGGCGCCGATGTCGTGCGGCCTGAGCGCCTCGCCGGTGGCGTGCAGATGATCGCGCTCGATGCCCGGGCCGGCAAGAAACGTTTCGATGCAACCGCGGTGCCCGCAGAAGCACGGATACCCCGGCCGCTCGTCGTCGCGAGGCCACGGCAGCGGGTTGTGGCCCCATTCGCCTGCGATCGCGTTCGGGCCCGTCAAAAGCGCTCCGCGAACGACGATGCCCGCGCCGACGCCGGTGCCAAGGATCGCGCCGAAGACGACTTCGGCGCCTGCGCCCGCGCCGTCGGTCGCCTCCGACAAGGCGAAGCAGTTCGCGTCGTTGGTGATGCGCACTTCGCGGGAGAGCAGTCTTTCCAGGTCGGCCCGGATCGGCTTACCGTTGAGGCAGATCGAGTTCGAGCCGCGCAGGAGACCGGTGGCGCGCGAGATCGAGCCGGGCGTTCCGATTCCTACCGAGCCGGCTTCGCCCAGTTCCGCTTCGGCGTCGCGCACCAGCGCAGCGACGGCGTCGAGGATGGCGTCGTAATCCTCCCTGGGCGTGGCGATGCGTCGGCGCAGAAGCTCGCGCCCGTCGTCGCCAAGCGCGATGATCTCGATCTTGGTGCCGCCGATGTCGACGCCGAAACGCAGCATATCGCGCGCATGATACCCGCAGCGGGCGGCTGGGATCGCCGCGATCCGGAGTCAGATCACGCGCGAATACTTGCCGCGCTCCCGCTGCTCGCGCAGGTGCCGGTCGAAGACCATCGCCACGGTGCGTATGAGGAGCCGCCCGCGCGGCGTCACCGCGATCGATCCGGCACCGATCTCGACCAGGCCGTCCGCGGCGAGAGGAGCGAGCGCTTCCAGCTCGGTCGCGAAATAGTTGCGGAAATCGACGCCGTGCGCGGCGGCGATGGCGCCGAAGTCGACCGCGGAGCCGCACATCAGCGCGCCGATTACCTCGCGCCGGACGAGGTCATCGGCGGTGAGCTCGACGCCGCGAAAGCACGGCAGCACGCCGTGGTCGAGCCGCTCGTAGTAGTCGTCGAGCGTGCGCACGTTCTGGCCGTACGTCGTCCCCACCTTGCCGATCGCGGAAATGCCGAACGCCAGCAGATCGCAGTCGGCGTGCGTTGAGTAGCCCTGGAAGTTCCGCTGCAGCGTGCCCTGGCGTTGCGCGAGCGCCAGCTCGTCGTCGGGCCGCGCGAAGTGGTCCATACCGATGTAGACATAGCCCGCGGCGGTCAGCCGCTCGATCGCCTGCTCGAGGATCACGAGCTTTTCCTCCGGGCGCGGCAGCTCAGCCTCCGCGATCCGCCGTTGCGGCTTGAACAGATGTGGCACGTGCGCGTAACTGTAGAGGGCGATGCGGTCGGGCGCCATCGCCACCACCTTGTCGAGCGTTACGCCGAAGCTCGCGACGCCTTGCCGTGGCAGGCCGTAGATCAGGTCCACATTGAGCGATTGGAAGCCGTTCGCTCGCGCTGCGTCGAGCACGACGCGCGTTTCGTCCTCGCTCTGGATGCGGTTGACCGCCTGCTGCACTTCAGGATCGAAATCCTGCACGCCCAGGCTCATGCGATTGAAGCCCAGCTCGGCCAAGAGCGCCACGGTGCCGACGGTCACCTTGCGGGGGTCGATCTCGATCGAGCATTCCGCGTCGGGATCGAAGCTGAAGTGATCGCGCAGGAGCCGCGTGAGCTCGGTCATCTCCTCCGCCGACAGGAACGTCGGCGTACCGCCGCCCCAGTGCAGTTGGCGGACCGGGCTTCCCACGTCGATCAGGCCGGCCACGATCCCGATTTCCCGACCGAGATAGCGGATGTACTTCGCCGAGCGCCCGTGGTCCTTGGTGAGGACCTTGTTGCACGCGCAGTAGTAGCAGATCGTATTGCAGAACGGCACGTGGACGTACAGCGACAATGGTTGCGGCGCGCCTGCGTGGCCGGGGTCGCGGGGACGGCGCCCGAGCAGCGCCGACGCCAGCTGCTCGGCCCCGAAGGCTTCGGTGAAGCGATCGGCTGTCGGATACGAGGTATAGCGCGGACCGAAGCCGTCGTATTTGCGGACCAGGTCGGCGTCGAAGGCAAGGCCGACCAGGGCGCCGGCCGGAAGCTGCGGCATCATGGTGGCATCTTGCCAGCCGCGCCGGGCGCCGGCCTTGAGCCAGATCAAGCTCGCCCCGCCTTGGGGCGTCTGGTCAGAACGCGCTCGCGCGAGCGGCGAAACCAGGCGCGAGCGTCCCGCCGGTCCGTAGGTCGCGGTCCATGAAGACGTGCGGCAGCCCCAACTCCCCGAGCCATTCGGGCCCGCGCGCCTCCATCAGCATCGCGATCGTCGTCGCACTGCCGGCGACCACGCACTCCTCGGCGACGACGGAGACGCCCGCGAGGCCGCGCACCGGCATGCCGGTACGCGGTGAGAGAATGTGGCTGTAGCGCTGGCCATCGATCTCAACGAAGCGCTCGTAGTCGCCGCTGCTCGCGACCGCGCCGCGGAACAGATCGATCGTCGCCATAACCGCGTCGGGATGGCGCGGATGCTGGATGCCGACAATCCACGGCGCGCCATCGGGATGCGGACCGACGATCCGGATATCGCCGCCGAGATCGACCAGGCCGTACAGGAAACCCGCTTCCGCACAGATGACCGCGACACGGTCCGCCGCGTATTCCTTAACAACGCCACCGAAGTCGAGCTCCATCCCGGCAACGCCGAACGCGAGCTGCGGTCGACGCCAGCGAACCTTGCTCCACCCGACGCGCGCGAGCAATGCTTCCACCAGCGCCGGCTCCGGGAAGCTAGCGCGGCCGTGACCCCAGGCCTCCCGCAGCACGCCCGAAGTGAGGTCGAACAAGCCCTCGCTCTGCTCGAAGCATGTCGCGGCGTAGTCGAGCAGCGTGGCGGTTTCCGCGTCGACATCGATCGCGCCGCCGGCCGCCGCGGCACGGTTGATCTCCGCAGTGATGCCGTCGGCGCGATAGCGTGAGTACTTCGCTTCCAGACGGCGCACGTCGGCGATCACAGCCTGCGCGCACGCCGACGCGCGCGCCTCGTCCGCAGAGTAGAGCCGGACCTCGCAGCGCGAGCCCATGGCCGGGAAAGGAAACCGAAACAACGCAAGCATGGGAAGCCCGTTCCGGTGCAAACGAGCCGGACCGTTTGTCGCAAGACGATACTGGATTCCCGCCTCCGCGGGAATGACGGCCGAGCGCCGAGAGTGGGCGCGGCTAAAAACGCGCTTGCAGCGTCACCAGGTACAGACCCCAGATGTAATTATCGGCGTCGATGCCCGTGCCGCCGGAGCGCAACCCGGCGCGGCGATAGTTGCGCTCGGCGGCAAGCTGGACGCTGAAGTTGGGCGTGAGCTGCTTGGTCACGCCCGCCAACCATGCGATCGAGCCGAAACCCGCCAGGCGATAGTCGCTGCTGTGCGTGTCTGGTGGCGGCGACAGGTACAGCGGCGCGTAGAAGTCGGCGCTCGACTGCGTGTAGTACCGCGCGCCGGCGTTGACCAGCCACTCGGCGGGTAATTCCTTTTTCCATTGCAGCTCGAGGCTGCCCGAACGCACTCCCCAGTTGTCGGTGGAGAGACTCCCGACCATGTGCAGCGCCGAGTCGATCGCCGGGATGTAGGTGACGTACTTCACGCTCGCCGCGGTCTGCCACCGCTGGCTCGGGCGCGCGTCGGGACGCAAGCCCCCGCTCTGTACGAAGACGAGCTTGTAGGGATCGGAAAGGAACCCGTTGCTGTACGAATACTCGAGCGACAGCTGCACCAGCGAGCGCTCGTCGACGACTTGCGTCATGCCGACGAAGAAATCGCGCTTGATCCGCGTGCGGAAGTCGTCGGGTGCGTCGTGGCTCGAAACGCCGTCGTCGGAGAAGGCGAAGCCCGCCGCGAGCGTCGTGTTCTTGCGGTTGAACTCGCGCCGGCCCTCGAGGCTCGTCCACGTCGACTTGTAGTCGTTCTCGCTCGACCAGCCCTGGCGCAGCGTCAGCTGGTTGTCGCCGAAGGTCGCGCTGGCGCCGATGTCGCCGGCCTTGCGATTGTCGCGGACCGACGCGCCGGTCAGCACCTGCTGCGGCTTGCCGCCTGGTCCCGGCGCGTTGAACACCGGCGAGGCGCCACTCATGAGGTCCTGGATGCCGTTGGCCTTGAGCTGGAACGCATCTCCGACCGGCGCCACCGCGCTCGCTTGATTGATGCGCACGTTCATGCGGCCGCCGCTTTCGCTGTACTCGACGCGGGTCGCGTCGAACGTCCAAGGATTCTCGCCCGGCGCATCGGCGGCGCGCGCGTGGACGCCGGGAAGCGCCATGGCGGCGGCCGTCAGTGCCGCGAGCCGGTTGCTCGTAGGCTTGCTAATTGCACCCACAGCCGCCCCCGCCGACGCCGGTCGCGGCGGCCCCGCCCTCCTTCGCGCTGTAGGTGCGAAGCTTCTGCGTGGTCTCGTGCGACGGCGCCTCGGTCGCCATCACCGGCTTGGCGAGCGTGCCGCGCTCCCAGGGCTGCACCGTCGCGCAGCCGGCGATCGCCGTCAGCGACAGTGCCGCGACCCATGCGCGCATGATTCGTGGCGCCATCTACCGGTCTGCGTCCAGAGCTTCCATCAGTCGCCGCCGGATCTCGGTCCGATCCTTGTCGCGGAAACCGACGTGGATGGCACGCACGGCGCCGCCTCGATCGATCACGAACGAGCTAGGCATGCCTTCGAGTCCATACGCTGTCGGGCACGCGCCCGCAGTGTCGAGCGCGATCGTGAACTGCGCCGGATAGCGGGCGAGGAAGCGTCGCGCCTCGGCGGCCGTCTTGTCGACGCTGACCGCGATGATTTGCAGACCCTTGCCCGCCAGGTCGCGCTGCAATTCGTTCATGAAGGGAAACGACTCCCGGCAGGGCCCGCACCACGAGGCCCAGAAGTCGAGGTAGACGACCCTGCCGCGATATGCCGCGGGATTGACCATCCGGCCGCCATCGAGCAGCGGCGCCACACACGCCGGCGCCGACTCGCCGGTCCTGAGCGACCACGCGCTCGGCACCCACGCGATTGCGCCAAGGGCAGCGAGCGCGGTCGCCCCAACTCGGGACCTCAGGCTGCGCGGCCGCATCTGCGGTTGCGGATTTGCCGCTCTGGTGTGCCGGATCGGGACTTCGGACTGTCGCGCTGGTCTCGGACCGGCCATGACATTAGCATAGGTGGAACCAGCCGTGGCGGCGCGCATCGCCGGCCTGGTCGCTGGCAGACGGCTCCGCACCACGCGCTCCGCCAACATGCCCGGCCGCGAGGCTATTCCAGCGGCCCTGGCGAGCCACCGCGCCGAGCGGTCTCTACCTTCCGAATTCCTATCGCCGCAGCACGATCGCGGCGTCCGCCTCGAAGCTCACTCCCACCGGCTCGTCCCGCCCACGCGCCGTGCGTGCCTCGGCATCGAAGACCAGCAGCTCGCCCCACGGCGTGGCCACCACGTATTCGATTCGGCTGCCGAGGTAGGCCGCGCGCTTGCACACCCCCGGGAGCACGCCCTGCCCCGGCGCGACGATGCGCAGCCGGTGCGGCCGCACCGCGAGCGTGGCCGGACCCGGCGCGACGCCGTCCGCGCGCACCGCCGTGCTGACGCCGCCCGCGCTGAATGTCGCGCCGCCGGCGTCGGATGCAAGCTCGCCGTCGACCAGATTGGCGTCGCCGATGAAGTCGGCGAGAAACCGGCTCGCCGGCGCCTCGTAGAGCTCGTGCGGGGTGCCCTGCTGCGCGATGCGTCCGCTCTCCATGACGATGATGTGGTCGGAGACGGCGAGCGCCTCCTCCTGGTCGTGCGTGACGTAGATGACCGTCAGCGCGAGCGACTGTTGCAGCTCGCGGATCTCCTGCCGGACGCGGCGGCGCAGCTTCGCATCCAGATTCGACAGCGGCTCGTCGAACAGCAGCACCGCCGGTTCGAGCACCAGCGAGCGCGCCACGGCGACGCGCTGCTGCTGACCGCCCGAGAGTTCCGAAGGCAACCGCTGCTCGAGACCGGAGAGCCCCAGCATCGCAAGCTTCGCATGCGCGAGCTCGCGCGCCTTCGCCTTTTCGGTGCGCATCGATAGCGGACCGTAGCAGACGTTCTCGAGCACCGTCATGTGCGGAAACAGCGCGTAGGACTGGAACACCATGCTCACGTCGCGCTCATTCGCCGCGCGGCGCGTCACGTCGGCATCGCCGATCAGGATGCGACCACTCGTGATCGCCTCAAGCCCTGCCACCATCCGCAGCGTGGTCGTCTTGCCGCAACCGGAGGGCCCCAAGAGCGTGGCAAGCTCGCCCGGCACCACGCGAAACGACACGTCGTCGACAGCCGTCACCTCGCCGTAGCGCTTCGTCACGTGCTCGAAGACGACGCCGCCCGCCTGCTTGCCCATTTCAATGTCCCGTCACCAGCAGATCGGCCTCGCGGCGGCCGAGCCGTGCTTCGCCGATCGCCTTCTGCACGGCGAGCAGCACTGCCAGCATGAAGAAGATCAGCACCGTCGAGTACGCGATTGCGAGCGGATATTCACCCGCCTCCACCCGGTTGACGATGTAGACGGTGGCGAGGTTGTACTTCGCGGTGGCGAGAAAGATCACCGCGCTCACCGCCGTCATCGCGTGGGTGAAGCTGAACACGAGCGTGACAAGGATCGCCGGCCGCAGGAGCGGCAGGATGACCTGCCGCAATGTGCGCAGCGTGGACGCGCGCAGCGTGGCCGAGGCCTCGTCGAGCGTCTTGTCGATCTGAGCCAGCGCGGCCACGCCGGCGCGCACGCCGACCGGCATGTTGCGGAACACGAAGCACAGCACGAGAATTGCCATGCCTCCGGTCAGCTCCAGCGGCGGCACGTTGAACGCGACGATGTACGACACGCCGATCACGGTGCCGGGAATCGCGAAGCTCACCATGGTCAGGAACTCGAAGGCGTGGCGGCCGGCGAACCGGTGGCGCGTAATCACGTACGCCGCGAGAAGTCCGATGATGGCGGTGAGCGGCGCCGACACGGCAGCGACCTCGATGGTCGTGAAGAAGCTATCCCACGCCGACCCGCTGAAGAAGAGCCCGCGAGGACCCCACTCCACGCCGAAGCCGGCGGCAAAATGCGTGAACGTCGCCGTCATGTCGCCGCGGCCGATGTCCTTCACGAACCCCCCGATCAGGATCACCGCATAACACACGAGCGTGAAGGCGATCCACGCGGCCGCCGTGCCAAAGCAGCCGAGCCGCAGCCCGCGCGGCAGTTTCGCCGGCATGCCGCCGTCGCCTTTGCCGCTGACCGTCACATACGACAGGCGGCCGAGCCAGCGCTGTTGCAGCCAGAAGGCGACGAGCGTGAAGCCGAGCAGAACCGTCGCCAGCACTGCGGCGCGGCCCGGATCGTGCTGCGCACCCGCAACGGCGAAGAAGATTTTCGTCGAGAGCACTTCGAAGTTTCCTGACAAGACGATCGGATTGGCAAAGTCGGCGAGGCTTTCGACGAAACCCAGCAGAAACGCGTTGGCCAGCGCAGGCCGCAGGAGCGGCCAGGTCACGGTGCGGAACACGCGGCCCTGCGAGGCGCGCAGCGTCTGCGCCGCCTCCTCGAGCGCCGGACTCACCGCCGTCAGCGCGCCGTGCAGGATCATAAACGCGATTGGCGTAAACGAAAGCAGTTGGGCGAGCGCGACGCCGGGCAGGCCGTAGATCCAGCGCGAACGTGGAATGCTCAGCCCGGTATCGAGCCAGCCGGTGACGAGACCGGTCCGTCCGAAGAGTACGACCAGCGCCAGTGCGATCACGAATGGCGGCGTGATGATCGGCAGGATCGACATCAGCTTCAACAACCCCGCATAACCCTGTCCACCGCGTTGCACGAGCAGTGCAAGGGCCAACCCGAGCAGCGTCGACAAGAGGCCGACGACGATCGCCAGAAGCGCCGAGTTGATCGCCACGCCGCAGCGCGTGCCGCCGCCCAGGCAGCCCATCCCCCAGATGTCGGCGGTGAAGAGCCGCTCCGCCGCGAGCGCCGGCGCCAACCGGCCCTGCGGGTCCTCGATCGCCGCGAGCAGCGCCTTGCCGACCGGGAAAAAGATGAAGATCGCCAGCAGCGCGGCGATCAAGACAACGAGCGTCGCCACCGTGGCGTCGCCGCCGAAGAGCCCATGCCGCGCGAGCGCGCGCGCAAAGCAAACGGTGAGCGCCGTCAGCGCCAGCGCCGCGCCAATGCCGAACGGTGGCCCGGCGGCGCCGGCGGCGAATCCCGAGCCGAAGCTCCACGCCACCGCCAGCGCGGCCGCGGCGGCGATTCCGGTGTCGCGGCCCCACCACGCGAACAGCAGCACCGCGGCCGCTGCCGCGAGCAGCGGCCACAGCGACGTCGTCCCGGAAAGCGACAGGACGAGAGCGGACGGACCGCCGACGGCGGCCCAAGGTGCAACCACCAGCGCCGCCAGCGCGAACGCCGCGACGACGATGGTCGCGCGGTCGCGCGACGACGGTGCGAACGCGGCCGGCGCGAGCGCTTGTGACACTGGGTGACGCCTGATTACTTCGGCAACGTCGAGATTTCCTTGTCCCACTTGGTCAGCAGGCGCGTGCGCTCCGCCGATGACCCGTATTTGGCGAAGTCATAGTTGATGAGCTTGATCTCGCTGAACTTCGGCGCCTGCGGCGGCGCGCTCGCGTTCCTGTTGGACGGGACCTGGTAGGACACCTTCGCCTGAGCGCCGATGCTCTGCGCCTCGGCCGTGAGCGCCCAGTCGTACCACTTCTTGGCGTTCTCCATGTTCTTGGCGCCTTTGATGATGCTCATACTGCCGATCTCGTAACCGGTCCCTTCGCACGGCGACACGATCTTGACGGGCGCCCCACCGATCGCCTGGACTACCGCGTCGTGCTGGAACGTGATGCCGACCATGCTTTCGCCGGTCGCTGCGGCGCGCGCCGGCGCCGCACCGGACTTGGTGTACTGGTTGACGTTCTTGTTCAGCGCCTTCAGGTATTCGAAGGCCTTGTCCTCGCCCATCAGCTGCACCAGTGTCGCGAGCATCGTGTACGACGTGCCCGACGAATTCGGATTCGCGACCTGGATCTCGTCCTTGAACGCCGGCTTGATGAGATCGGACCAGCACTTTGGCTCGGGAATATTCTTCTTTTTCAGTTGGTCGACGTTGTAGCTGTAACCGAGCGCACCCGCGTATACGCCGACGGTCCGGAATTTCGACTGCTCGGCCTGGCGCACCGCCCAGTCCTGTAGGTCGGCCAAGCGCGATGATTTGTACGGCTCGGTCAGCCCTTCCTCGGCCGCCTGCAAGTGCGGGTCGCCGGTGCCGCCCCACCAAATGTCGCCGCGGGGGTTGGCCGCCTCGGCCTTGATCTGGGCGTAGAACTCGCCCGAGCTCTTGCGGGTCATCAGCACCTTGATCCCGGTGGCCTTCTCGAAGGCCGCGACCATCGGCCGGCACCACTCCTCCTGCACCGTGCAGTACACGACGAGCTCGCCCTGCGCCGCGGCGGTCAGCGGTGCCGCGAGCGCGACGGCCGCGACGATGCTCGCAAGCCAGTTGCGTGTAGCCATGGTTCCTCCTCGGGTTAGCTTGTCGTGGGGATGCCGATCACGGCGGGAAGCATAGCGCAAAGCGCGTGGCCGGTCGCGGTGCGTGAGTGCGGGCGGCGGCGCCGGCCGTTTCGGACTTCGTCATCGCCCATCGCTCCGGCGTAGAATCCTGCCGGGAAAGGGCGGCCCGCGCCGCGCAGCCAGAGGGAATGCCTACGAACCCCGCGCTCATCCATCTCGCGATCCTCCTCGCCGCACTCGCGTCTACGAGCCCCGGACCGGCGCAAGGCACGCTCGCGATGTACTGCAGCTCACCGAACACGGCGTGGTGCCAGGGCATGGCGGTCGGCAGCGCAGTCGGCTCGCGGCTCGCCAGCCACGGCGTAATCCCGATCGCAGCGGGCGACGCTGGCGCATGAATGCCAGCGATCTCGCGGCGCGCGCGGAGTTCGCGAAGCCGCTCGCGCGCGAAGCCGGAGCGCTGGCGCGGCGCTATTTCCGGCGCGAGATCGACTTCGTCGTGGAAGCGAAGGGTCCACAGGACTTCGTCAGCGCCGCCGATCACGCCGTCGAGGCACTGATCAAGGAGCGCCTGCAAGCCAGGTTTCCCGCCGACGCGGTGCTCGCCGAGGAGGGCGGCGGCGACGTGGGACGCAACCTCTGGGTCGTCGACCCGATCGACGGCACGATCAACTTCGTGCACGGCGTGCGCTATTGGTGCATCTCGATCGGCTTCATCGCCGCGGGCGAGCGTCGGCTCGGCGCGATCTATGACCCGTCGCTCGACGAGCTGTTCTGGGCAGCGAAGAACGGTGGCGCGTGGTGCGACGAGACGCGCATCCACGTCTCGCCGCGCGACCGGCTCGATCGCGCGCTCGTCTGCGCGGGCTACGTGCCACGCCACCCGCTGGAGGCGCATCTCGCGCTGAAGCGCCGCCTGCACGAAGCCGGTGCGGCGGTGAAGGACATGGGGGCCGGCGCGCTGATGCTCGCGCACGTGGCCGCGGGACGCTTCGACGCTTTCCTCGAGTCGCACATGCATCCCTGGGACGCGTCGGCCGGGCTCCTGCTGGTCGAGGAAGCGGGCGGGCGCGTACATCCATACCCCGGCCCGGGCGGGATCGCCGGTGGCGGTCCCGTGATCGCGGCCGCGCCAGGCATCTTCGGCGCGCTGGAGCGCATCGCGCTCGCACGCTGAGCGCGGAAACCAACTTCGCCATGCAGCGGTTCGCCGTCGTCGCCTTGGCACTCGCCGCCTATGGCGGCTGGCATTGGTGGACGACCGACCGCGCCGTCGATCGCCCGCCGGGGATCGTCGCGCCCGACGAGCCGGTACAGGTCAACCTCGACGACCCGCCGCGCTTCGAGGCCAAAGGCTACACGTTCATCAAGCGTGCGAAATACGCCATCACCGCACGCCTGTTGCGCAAGGAGATCTACCGCCTCGATGGCGGCGCGGGGCTCGCTCCGGTCGACCTCGGCGTCGGCTGGGGACCGTTGTCGGACAGCGCGTTGCTCGACCAACTCGAGTTCTCGCAGATGGGCCGGTTCTTCTACTGGCAGCCGCGCAAGGCCGATTTCCCGCTGCCGACGGCGGTGCTAGTCAGTCACATGGCGCAGATGCACGTGACCCCGGCGACGAAGGACCTCGAAGCGCGGCTGAAGAAGCTGCGCCCGGGGCAGATCGTGACCGCGAGCGGCTATCTCGTGGACGTCCTCGGCCCGGGTGGCTTCGCGTGGAACACGTCGCTCTCGCGCACCGACACCGGCAACGGTGCCTGCGAGCTGTTCTGGGTCGAGGCGCTTGACACCGATTGAGGCCCCGCGCGGATGCTACGGCGCCGCGCAGAAGACCGTACCCTCCAGGATCCAGCCAGCGGCTTGGATCGCCGCCGCTTCGCTCTTGCTGGTGAGGAAGCGGTGGTTGGGCTGGCCGTTCATGCCGTTGTTGTATAGGCGCGTGACCGGGATGCGATCCGGCGGGCACGCGCCGTCGCCAAGCGGTGCCTGGGCCTCGAACGCGAGACCCTCGTAGAGCCAAAATGGGCTCGACTGCACGGCCGCACATTCCAATGGGTTAATGGTGAAGAAATGCGTGTCGGGGGAGAGTGCGGGCGCGCTGAAGAAGCGACATGCCGGCAAGCCCAATCCCGAGCCGAGCGCGAACGCCTTGAACTCCGCGCCGGTCCGTACCCAGGCGCCCCCGGCGTCGAGCGCCGCCATCTCCGCAGGATTGGCGGTGATGAAGTAGTGACCGGTCGCGTTGCGGTAATACTCGACCACGTCGCTTTCGCCTGGAAGATACGGCAGCGCTGGCGCGGTGTAATCGATGATGAGCCGGTCGTCGCCGCCGCCGCGCACGCTGGTCATGCGCGCGATCTGCACGCGCGCCGCGCGATCGTCCAGCGCGTGGGCGCCGATGAAGATGAGCGACCAGGTGAAGATGTCGTTCGTGCTGGGCACGTCGAAGTGATGCGTGACGCCTTCGAGTGTGACCAGATAGCGCGATCCGCCGAGACGCAGGATGCCGTCGATCGCCGGGCCGACGGGCGCGGTCGTGTCCGCCGTGCCGCTGATGCCCAGGAACGGGACGGTAATATCGTCGAGGCCATGCTGGTCGCGACCGAACGCGGGGAATATCGGCAAACCGAAATACGGCACATAGCCGAAGATTGCTTTCAGGCGAGGATCGGCAACCACCTGCTTGGACGACAGGCCCAGGCTGTCGGTCAGCCGCGCACCGGCCTGCAGCAGCAGCGTCTCGCCGCCGATGCTCGCGCCGAAGCCGGCGATGCGGTTGACATCGACACGCCCTTGAAACTGCGCGCTGGACAGCAGCACGTCGAGCGCCGCGGCGCTCGACCGCGCGCGGATTGCCTGCATCTCGACGTAGGTCGGAAAATGCAGCACGGCGTAGATCGCGTCGACGAAGTTCTCGATCTTTATGTCGGCGAAGCGCGGATCGCCATGGAACGGCGCGACGACGACATAGCCGTAGCTCGCCAGTGCAACGATGACGCGGAGATACTCGTCGGTGAGCGGGCTGCCGGAAAGACCATGTGAGAACAACAGGACCGGCCACCGCGTCGTCGCGTCCGGCCATACGGGCGGGCTCGCACCGGTCTGCATGTGCGGAACCGCGCTCCCGGTCGGCAGCACGTAGTCGGGATGCGGGTTCGCGCCCGAGGTCGGATAGCACACCAGAAAGTCGTACGTGACCTGTGTATTCGCGCGGTTGACGAAGAGCTCGCGGTCATCCGGGATCGGGAGCGCGACCTGGAGGGCGGCGGCGGGGTCGACCAGTAGCTGCGAAACGTAGCGCTCCTGGCCGTTCGTCGGGAAGGCCTCCCAGTACTGCTGGGCCGTCTCTCCGGGCTGGACGCGTGAGAAATCCTGCTCGACGTTGCTGCAGCCGACCGGATACGTCCCGGGAGGCAGCGGATCGACGATTGCCAGCGGGTCGGCAAGCGCCACGCCAGAGAGCGCAAGGCCGATGACCATGAGCAGCACAGCTGCCCTCTCCCGCATTCCTGCTCGACGCCGACGCATGCCGCGCTCCGTCAAATGACCGGGACGCACGGCATCATGCAAGACGCGTTCCGAAGCCACGTTCTTAGCGAAACACAAGCGGCGCGACGCATTCGATCCAGGTTGCGGCCGCGTACAGCCTCGCCACGAACACCGCCGCGCTGCCCAGATACTTCACCGCTTTCTTGGTCGCGCAAATGCTGCTCAGGCGTGCAAATCTTGCAAACGTATCGGCGCCGGACGCGCCGCGCGGCCGCTCAAAACTGCTCGTCGGCGAGCGCCAGCACGCTCTCGCCGGCCGTCAGCACCGCGTGCTTGAGCGCGGCCGTCTGCGGCAGGTGATAGTCGGCGTAGAAGCGCGCGGTGGCGATCTTCCCGCGATAGAAATCGGCGTCGCCCTTGCCGCCGGCGAGATGCTTCGCCGCCGCAAGCGCGGCGCGCGCCATCTGCCAGCCGCCTACGGCGAGCCCCCAGAGCTTAAGATACGGCACCGCTGCCGCGTGTGCGGCGCGCGTGTCGCTGCCGTAGGTCTGTACGATCCATTCGACCGCGGCGGTGAGCGCGACCGCGGCCGCGGCAAGCTCCCTGCGGATCGCCGCAAACTCCGGTCCTGACTGTTGGGCGAGTTCGTCATCGAGCTTCCGAATCTCGGCGATCACGCCAAGCGCTATCTTGCCGCCGTCGCGTGCGGTCTTGCGACCGATCAGATCATTGGCCTGGATGCCGGTCGTTCCCTCGTAGATGGTGATGATGCGGGCGTCGCGGTAATGCTGCGCCGCGCCGGTCTCCTCGATGAAGCCCATGCCGCCATGCACCTGCACGCCGGTGTACGCGACCTGCTGCGCGGTCTCGCTGCACCAGCCCTTGACGATCGGGATCATCAGGTCGACGAACGCCTGGTGCCGCTCGCGCGCTTCCGCGTCGGGATGCGCCCGGGCGTTGTCGAGCGCACCGGCGGTCACGTACGCCAGCGCGCGCATCGCCTCGGTGTGCGCCTTCATCGACAGCAGCATGCGGCGCACGTCGGGGTGCTGGATGATCGTCGCGGTTCCGGCGCTCTTCTCCTCGCCGACGGCGCGGCCCTGCACCCGCTCCTTTGCGAACGCGGCCGCGCGCTGGTAGGCGCGCTCGGCAATGCCCACGCCCTCGAGCCCGACCGAGAAGCGGGCCAGATTCATCATGATGAACATGTACTCGAGGCCGCGGTTCTCCTGCCCAACAAGATAGCCTGTGGCGCCACCCCTGTCGCCGTAAGCCAGCACCGCCGTCGGGCTGGCGTGAATACCGAGCTTGTGCTCGATCGACACGCATTGCACGTCGTTGCGCGCACTGAGCGAGCCGTCGCCGTTGATCAGGAACTTGGGCACGATGAAAAGCGAGATGCCCTTCACGCCCTCGGGCGCGGTCGGCGTGCGCGCGAGCACGAGATGAATGATGTTGTCGGTGTAGTCGTGCTCGCCGTAGGTGATGAAAATCTTCTGGCCGTAGAGCCTGAAGCTGCCGTCGGACGCCGGCACAGCGCGCGTACGTACCGCGGCGAGGTCAGAGCCGGCTTGCGGCTCGGTCAGGTTCATCGTCCCGGTCCACTCGCCCGAGACCATCTTGGGGAGGAAACGCTCCTTCTGCTCCGGCGTCCCGCACAGCTCGATCGCCTCGATCGCGCCCTGCGTCAGGAGCGGGCAGAGATCGAACGCCATGTTCGCGGCGTGCCACATCTCCTCGACCGCGGTCGCGACCAGCTGCGGCAGGCCCTGGCCGCCGAATTCCGGATTCTTGGTGAGCCCGTTCCAGCCGTTGGCGCAGTACTGCAGATACGCGTCCTTGAAGCCGGTCGGCGTCTTGACCGAGCCGTCGTCGAGACGGCGCGCGCCCTCGCGGTCGCCGACCGCATTCAGCGGGTCGAGCACCTCGGTCGCGAACTTGGCCGCCTCCTCGAGGATCGCGGCGACGGTGTCGGGGGTCGCGTCCTCGAAACCGGGCAGCTTTCCGACCTGATCGAGTCCGGCCAGCTCGTGCAGCACGAACTGCATTTCCTTCAACGGAGCGTGGTATTGGCTCATGCGGCCTCCTTGCATGGTCCGCGACGCATGGACCGGCCGCGAGTCGCCCGCTTCGCAATCGCGCAGCGCAGATCGCTTCGCTTTGCCTTAACTTCGCTCGCCGCGCTCATGCGGCCTCCTTGCATGGCCCGCGACGCATGGACCGGCCGCGAGTCGGCCGCTTCGCAATCGCGCAGCGACGAGCGCTTCGCGCCTTAACTTCGCTCGCCGCGCTCATGCGCTACCCGAGTTCGGCGGTAAGCTGCGGGACGATTTCGAACAGATCGCCGACCAGCCCGTAGTCCGCGATCTGGAAGATCGGCGCCTCGGGGTCCTTGTTGATCGCGACGATCACCTTGCTGTCCTTCATCCCCGCGAGGTGCTGGATGGCGCCGGAGATGCCGACGGCGATGTAGAGATCCGGAGCGACGATCTTGCCGGTCTGGCCGACCTGATAGTCGTTCGGGACGTAGCCGGCGTCGACCGCGGCGCGCGACGCGCCGATCGCCGCGTTGAGCTTGTCAGCCAACGCTTCGAGCAGCTTGAAGTTCTCGCCGCTCTGCAAGCCGCGGCCACCCGAGACGACCACGCGTGCGCTCGCAAGCTCGGGGCGAGTGGATTTGGTCAGCTCCTGTCCGACGACCTTTACGATGCCGCGGTCGGCAGGCACGGGGACCAGCTCGACCATACCGCTGCCGCCGGTCGCCGGCGCGGCGTCGAAACCGGTCGAGCGCACCGTGATCACCTTCTTGGCATCCTTCGACTGCATGGTCGCGAAGGCGCTGCCGGCGTAGATCGGCCGCACGAAGGTGTCGGCGGACTCGACTGCGATGATGTCGGAGACCTGTGCGACGTCGAGCAGCGCCGCGATGCGCGGGGCCGCGTTCTTGCCGAAGCCCGTCGCTGGCAGCAGGAGATGCGTATACGACGGCGCGAGACCGATCGCGAGCGCGGCGATGCCCTCCGCGGTGGGAGCGGCAAACTGCGGTGCGTCGGCGTGCAATGCCTTGGCGACGCCGGCCACCTTCGACGCCTCCTGCGCGGCGGCGCCGGCGTTGTGACCCGCGACCAGGACGTGGATCTCGCCGCCGATCTTCTGCGCTGCAGCGATCGTGTTGAGCGTCGCGCTCTTGAGCGCGGCGTTGTCGTGCTCGGCGATGACGAGGATGGTCATGCAGCATCGTCCGTGTTGGGCTCGTCCTTCGACAAGCTCAGGACGAGCGGATTATTCCGGGCCGTTCGTGCTGAGCCTGTCGAAGCATGAACAGCGTGATACAAGTCAGATCACCTTCGCTTCGTTGCGCAGCTTCGCCACCAGCTCCTTCGCATCGGCGACCCGGCCGCCGCCCTTGCGCTTCGGTGGCTCGACGACTTTCAGCGTCGTCAGCCGCGGCGTCACGTCGACGCCGAGCGCGTCAGGCTTGATCACGTCCAACGGCTTCTTTTTCGCCTTCATGATGTTGGGCAGCGTCGCGTAGCGCGGCTCGTTCAGGCGCAAGTCGGCGGTGATCACCGCGGGCAGCGGCATCGCCAGCGTCTCCAGCCCGCCGTCGATCTCGCGCTTGACCGTCGCACGCATTTGTCCGTTCTCGTTCGCAATGTCGATCTTCGACGCGAACGTCGCCTGCGGCCAGTCGAGCAGCGCCGCAAGCATCTGCCCCGTCTGATTAGCGTCGTCGTCGATCGCCTGCTTGCCCATGATGATGAGCAGCGGGCTCTCCTTGACCGCGATCGCCTTGAGCAGCTTGGCAACCGCGAGCGGCTGCAGCTCGGCGTCGGTCTCGACCAGGATCGCGCGGTCGGCACCGAGCGCGAGCGCGGTCCGCAACGTTTCCTGGCAGGTCGCGGTGCCGCAGGACACCGCGACGATCTCGGTGGCGATGCCCTTCTCCTTGAGCCGCACCGCTTCCTCGACCGCGATCTCGTCGAAGGGGTTCATCGACATCTTGACGTTGGCGGTATCGACGCCGGAGCCGTCCGCCTTGACGCGCACCTTGACGTTGAAATCGACGACGCGTTTGACCGGAACCAGGACCTTCATGGGAATTTCCGCGACGCTCGGCACTTCGCGACGGCGCCGCGAGGCAGATGATTATAGCGGGAATGGGCGGGCCACTGTGCGCCCGCCCGCGCTGCCGGTCCGCCGCGCCCGCGCCGGACCGGTCCGTTCAGACTAGCGGACGACGGTGCACTGCGGATTCGCAGCCTGCATCGTGCCCTGCCAGGACAGCACGTTGTTGTCGCGCAGCGGATCGGGAATGATG
>JBGPYP010000157.1:0-6023 GCA_041493285.1 Casimicrobiaceae bacterium | reverse complement strand
TCGTTCACCGAGGACAATCTGTGGAGCGGTTTCGGATCGACGCCGTGCGACGGCAGTTCGCAGGGCGATCCGATCGTCCTTTACGACTGGCTGGCGGACCGGTTTGTCCTGACCTGGTTCGCGTTTATCGGAGACGGGACCTCGCCGCCGTTCTACCAGTGCATCGCCGCCTCCAAGACCAGCGATCCGGTCGCGGGCGGCTGGTGGCTGTACCCGGTACGGATGGATCCGGGCGGGCCGGGATCGCCTCCGGTCGGAGACCTCAACGACTACGCCAAGTTCGGTCTCTGGCACGACTGCCTGTACATGGGCGCCAACGAGTTCGATCTTCTCGGCAACTACGACGGCACCGCGTTCGCTTCGTTCAGCCGGACCGACCTGTACAGCGGCGCGCCGCTCACCTTTTCGCTCGGCTGGCTAACGCCGGACATCAACGCCTTCACGATGGTCCCGAGCAACAACCAGGGCAAGGGCACGAACGCGGCCCAGCCTGGCACACCAAACTATTTCGTTTCCGAGTCCGGGTCTGCGTTCGAGTTCGAGGTCCGGACATTTACCGCCGGACCGAATTGCGGGCCAGGCGGCACGTTGAGCGCGCCGACGAACGTGAGCCAAACGTCCTACTCCTATGCGAATCTCGGCAATGAAGTCCCCGAGCCGAACGCTACCAGAAAGCTCGACAACCTCGACGACCGGATCATGCAGAAGGTGCAATACCGCAAGATCGGCGGCACCGAATCGCTGTGGGTTACGCACAACGTCGATCCCTGCGCCAACGTGTTGTGCACGGCGCGCGGTCCGACGGCGATGCAATGGGCGCAGATCGATGTCACCGGCGGCACGATCGTCACCACGCCGGTGCAGCAGCAGATCTACGCGCCGGACACGACACTCTACCGCTGGATCGGCAGCCTCGCCGTCGACAGTCAGGGCAACATGGCGTTGGGCTACAGCACGTCGAATGGAACCGTGCCGAACTTCCCGAGCATCGCATATTCGGGCAGGCTTGCGACCGATCCGCCGAACACGCTGCCGCAGACCGAAGTGCAGCTGATCGCCGGCGCGGGCTCGCAGAAGAACCCCTGCGGCGGCAAGGCATGCCATCGCTGGGGCGATTACAGCGCGATGAGCGTCGATCCCGCCGACGATTGCACCTTCTGGTACGTCAACGAGTACTACAGCAGCCAGACGAACGGCGACAGCGGCAACTGGCAGACGCGCATCGGGTCGTTCAAGTTCCCGTCATGTGTGGGGTTGCCGCCAACGACCACGACGCTCGGCAGCTCGGCCAACCCCTCGACATTCGGCGCGAACGTCGACCTGACTGCCACCGTCTCGGGCGGGGCGCCGACCGGCACGGTGAACTTCAAGGACGGTGCGTCATCGATCGCCGGCTGCGGCGCCGTCGCACTGAGCGGCGGCGGCGATACGCCGGCGGCAGTATGTCACACCAGCAGCCTGGGCGTGGGTACGCACAACATCATCGCGATGTACGGCGGCGACGCCAGCAATGCCGGCTCCAACAGTACGCCGCTGTCGCAGGTCGTCAACGGCAGCGGCGGCGCGAGCGTCAACGTAGCGCTGGCCTCCGCTGGCGCGACGGCCTTTGCGTCGAGCACTTTCAGCGGCTCGTTCCCGGTGTCCGCGATCAACGACGGCGATCGCGCCGGGCTCAACTTCGGCGCCGGCGGCGTGTGGAAGGATGCGACACTCAATGTCTTCCCCGACTGGGTCGAGATCGACTTCAGCGGCGCCCAGACGATCGACCACGTCATCGTCTACAGCGTGCAGGACAACAATTTGAGTCCGGTCGATCCGAGCGACACGCTGACCTTCACCAAGCTCGGGCTGACCGCCTTCGACGTGCAGACGTGGAACGGTTCGGTCTGGGTTACGCAGGGCTCGGTCATCGGCAACAGCCTGGTCAAGCGCACGGTGTTCTTCACCGCGATCGCGACGACCAAGATTCGGGTCAATATCAACGGGGCGCGCGGGCCCAAGAGCGGGGTTTATTCCTATGTCACCGAAGTCGAGGCCTGGACCCCGGGCAGCACACCGCCGCCACCACCCGGAACCACGCTCGCCAGCTCGCTCAATCCGGCCAAGGTCAATCAGAGCGTGACGTTCACCGCGACCGTTACAGGCACCGCCCCGACGGGCAGCGTCGCGTTCACCCGGAACAGCAGTCCGATTGCCGGATGCACCGCAGTGCCGCTCAGCGGCTCGGGTAATTCCAAGACCGCGCAGTGCCCGACGAGCTTCGCCGCGACCGGCACCTACAGCATCGTCGCCAACTACGGTGGCGACGGCAGCAACGCGCCCACCGCGAGCAGTGCGCTGTCCGAGGTCGTGAAGTCCAAGTAGGCGAGCAGGCGGCGACGCGGGCCGCGTTACGCCGGCTTGTCGGCGATCGCGAGCAGGACGTAGCGCTCGAGGCGAATCCCGTCGCCGGTCACGGCGCCCGGGTAGTCGCAGGCCAACAGCGCTTGCAGCGCCTCGCGGAAGCGTGCGTGATCGTCCGCGCTGGCGCTACGCACAACCTGGCCGTAGGTCGTGGCCTGCATGAAATCGATGACCTGCGCCACATCGCGAAACCGCGATGTGAAGTTCCGCAGCTCGATGCTCCGCGGGACGAATCCGGCGCTTTCGAGCAGCGTGCGGACCTCGCCCTCGGTCGCGGTGTTCCTGGCGCCGCGACTGCCGGGCCGGCCCGAGTCCTCTTCGGCCGGCGCCTCCAGGCCGTCGCCCACGCCACGTGCCGCCTTCCACGCACGGCGCGCGAGTACACGGAGCTGATTCGGCCGGTCGCGCACTGTCGTACCGATACCCAGGCGTCCGCCGGGTGCAAGGACGCGATGCGCCTCGCGCAATGCTTGCGCGCGGTCGCGGATCCAGTTGAGGACGCTGTTGAGATACGCAACGTCGAATGACGCGTCGGCGAACTGCGACAGGTCCTCCGCCGCGCCGACCCGGAATTCGAGGCGCGGGTCGGCGTGCCGGCGTGCGATGTCGACGCGCGGCGGTGCGGGATCGATGCCGACGATGCGGCCTTCTGCGCCGACGCGTTCGAGCGCCGCGATCGCGAGCCTGCCGGTGCCGCAGCCGATGTCGAGTACGCGATCGCCACGGCCGACGTCAAGCAGCGCCAGCAACTCCGTGCCGTGCGTGAATTGCGGGTCGCTCAAGCCATCGTAGGCCGAAGCCAGCTCCGGCGAGCCGAAAGGCAGTTCAGGCAACCTGCGCTCCTTGAAGTCGACGCATAGGGGCGGGCTCTCCCGGCGGTGGCGGACGAACCCCAGCCCGCCGCGGCGCGGCGGGCCCGATGGTACTCCCAATCGCCCCAGTGGCGGGCAGAGGGCCTAGCGGCGGCCGCCCGCCGGCAGGACCTGCGCCGCAAAGCGTCACCCGCCGAACGCCTCTGACGGGCGGGCGACGCGGCGCGCCGACGGCACCAAGCGCACGGCACGGCTCCGCCATTAAGATATAAGTTGATGATTATAAATGTATTTATTCAAAGACCGGGCCCCTGGTCCGGGCCGCAGGTCGCGCGCGTCGGGCTGCCGGGGTGGCGTGAGCCCGGATCTTGCAGGAGTCGCAGCGGCCCGGATAGCCCGCTTCCCGTTTCTTCATGACGCTGACATAATTCCACCATGCCGAACACCTCGCTAATCGCTCGTCCCGGCCGGCGCTTGTCCGCCGGTCCGAGGGTGCCTCTCCGGGGTCGCTTCGCGCCGCCGCTGATAATTGCCGCGCTCCTGGCGCTGGCGGCTGCATCGCCGGCGGGCGCCCATGACGGCGCCGATGCCGTTCTGGCGAGACCGGTAGCGCCGACGGCAGACGCGCCGCTGGTGGCGGTCAGCGGGACCGTGATCGACCTGGTCGTCGACGATCGTGTGTCGAACAGGACGCTGCGCTACGTCGCGCTGCGTCTCGACGACGGGCAAAGCATCGCGCTCGTCGGGTCCGGCCTGGAAAGCTTACCCACGGGCGCGCGCGCGGAAGCGGTTGGCCGCAGCGCCGGCGACACGCTGTTCGTCACGGACGCGCGCCTGCTCCCCGGCTCGCAGGCGCCGCCTGCCCAGGTCAAGCAGGCACCGAGCACGACGCAGGTCGAAGGCACGCTGGCGATCGTGCACTCCGACGACTTCGTGCGTGGTCGCGGCCGCTACGACCTCGTCGTCGTCGAAGACGACGGCCATGCGACGCCGATTAGGGTTGCGGTCATCCCCGATTCCGTTCGCCGCGGCATGCGCGTGATCGCATCGGGCTCGAAAGCCGCCGACGGCTTCTCGCTCGACACCAGCAGTATCACGATCCTCGCGCTGCCGGCGCCGACCTTCGACCAGGTCGCCGCGGCGCCAACCACGAACAACGTGCTGGTCATGCCGATCAAGTTCACCGACTCGCCGGCCACCGATCCGTTCACCCCGACGCAGGTCGATCAGGTGATGCGGACCAACTCGGGAAGCGTCGCCGCTTACTACAACGAGGTCTCGTACGGCCAGCAGCAGCTCAACATCACGGTGACCTGCCTGCCGCCGATGAGTGCGGCGTGCACCGCCAATACAACCGCGGGTGGCTGGCTCAACGCCAAAGTCGCCACTCCGGCATCGTGCAACTTCACGGCGATCGGCCAGGCCGCAGACGCGGCTGCGACTGCCGCCGGCTATGTGCTCGGCAATTACAAGAACCGCTACTACGTCATGCCATCGAACGGTGCCTGCGGCTGGGCGGGCCTGGCGTACATCGGCTACCCCTATCAGGCGTGGAGCAACGCCGTCAACGCGCTCTGGGTCTACGGCCACGAGCTCGGCCACAACTTCACGCTCTGGCACGCCGGCAGCCTGTATTGCCCCGGGCAGGTGATCGGCGGCAGCTGCAGCGTCAAGGAGTACGGCGATCCGTTCGACGTCATGGGCAATGTCCGCACGATGCATTTCAACGCGATGCAGAAGTCGGTGTTGAACTGGATCCCCGCGACCTCGGTCCAGACGCAGAGCTCCGGCACGGCCACGTACACGCTGTCCCCGCTCGAGTCGCCGGGTCAGACGACGTACGCGGTGAAGATTCCCGCGTCAACGAAGCGCACCTACTGGATCGAGTTCCGCCAGCCGATCGGTTTCGACGCCGCCCTGTCCGGGCTTCCGAACCTTGGCGCGCAGGTCCGCGTCTCGGCTCCATTCGATTACCCCTGCTCGAGTTGCGGCGGCGACGACACCGAGTTTCTCGACATGACACCCGCGACGGGCAACAACTTCAGCGATGGCACGCTGCTCGCCGGCCTGAGCTATACCGACAGCAGCAACGGGATCAACATCAGCGTGGTCTCCGCGAGCGCAACCGCGCTCGCCGTGCAGGTTACGGTCCCCAGCGGCACCGCAACGACGACGACGCTCGCCAGCTCTTCGAACCCGTCGATTGTCGGCACGAACGTCACCTTCACCGCGACCGTTACGGGCACCAGCCCGACCGGGTCGGTCAACTTCAAGGACGGCGGCGTATCGATCGCGGCGTGCCCGGCGGTCGCGTTGGCAGGCAGCGGCAACAGCCGCACCGCGGCGTGCACGACCAATACGTTGACGGCGGGCGTACACAGCATCGTCGCGACCTACAGCGGCGACGCCGGGAACGCCAGCTCGAGCAGCACGACGCTTTCGCAGACGGTCAACAAGGTCACGAGCACGACGGGCATCGGCAGCTCGCTCACACCGTCGACCGCGGGGACCAGCGTGACCTTCACCGCGACGGTCAGCGGCACCGCGCCGACGGGCACGGTGAATTTCAAGGATGGCGCCGCGTCGATCACCGGTTGCTCGGCGGCCGCGCTCGCGGGCTCGGGGAATATCCGCACCGCGACTTGCGCGACCGGCAGCCTCACCGTCGGAACGCACAGCATCACCGCGGTCTACAGCGGCGACGCGACCAACAACACATCGACCAGCAGCGCGTTCTCGCAGGTGGTCAACAAGGCGACGAGCAACACGGCATTGTCGAGCTCTGCGAATCCGTCCGCGTTCGGCGCG
>JBGPYP010000130.1:0-7289 GCA_041493285.1 Casimicrobiaceae bacterium | reverse complement strand
GCCGAGGTCGGTGGCGAGCGCCGGGCCAGCTCGGCGAGCAGGAAGTCCGAGAGCGGGACCGCCGACTCGACCAGGGCCTCGAAAGCAAGCTTGCCGCGACGGCGCACCGCGTCGTCGGGATCCTCCCCTTCGGGCAGGAACAGGAACCGAGCCTGTTTGCCGTCGGCCAACACCGACAGCGTATTTTCGAGCGCGCGCCAGGCGGCGCGACGGCCCGCCTCGTCGCCGTCGAAGCAAAACACGACCGCGTCCGCGATCCGAAAGAGTTTCTGCGCGTGCACCGGCGTCGTCGCGGTGCCCAGCGTCGCGACCGCGTACCCGACGCCGTGCTGCGCGAGCGCGACCACGTCCATGTAGCCCTCGACGACCACGACCTTGCTCGCACTGCGGATGGCAGGACGCGCCTGAAACAGGCCGTAGAGCTCACGGCCCTTGGCGAACAACGGCGTCTCGGGCGAGTTGAGGTACTTGGGCTCGCTCTGATCGAGCACCCGGCCGCCGAAGCCAACGACGCGCCCGCTGGCGTCATGGATCGGGAACATGATGCGGTCGCGAAAGCGATCGTAGCGCTTGCCGCCGTCGCCGGCGATCACCAGCCCCGCGGTTTCCAGCGCCTTGTCCTGATAGTCCGCGAAAGCGCCCGCGAGCGGCTGCCAGTCGTCCGGCGCGTAGCCTATGCCGAACCGGGCAGCGATCGGGCCGGTGAGCCCACGCTGCTTGAGGTAATCGATCGCGCGCGGGGCGTCCTTGAGGGCGGCGCGATAGAACTTGGCCGCCTGCAGCAGGACACCGGTCAAGTCCTGCGCCTGCCCGCGCCTTGCGTCGTCGGCCGTGGTGGCCGTCCGCGGCACTTCCAGGCCGGCGCCGCGGGCGAGTTCCTCGACCGCGTCGGGGAAGGACTTCCCGCCGAATTCCATCAGGAAGCCGATGGCCGTTCCGTGTGCCCCGCAGCCGAAGCAGTGGTAGAACTGCTTGGCCGGGCTGACCGTGAACGACGGCGTTTTCTCGCTATGAAACGGGCAGCAAGCGGCGTAGTTAGCGCCCGCTTTCTTGAGCGGGACCGACCGATCGATGACCTCGACGATGTCGACCCGAGCCAGCAGCGTCTGGATGAAATCGTTGGGAATCATGGGCTTGGACGTCGCGGACCACGAACCGTGCACTCCGCGGTCGCGGGGCCCATCCGTTCATTATAGGCGAGGATTTTGGAGCCGCGAGGGCGGCTGGCGGCGGCGCCGGACGCGGCCGCTAAGGCGTGAGCCGCGCCTTGACCCGTGCTGCGACCTGCGTCATGTCCGCCCGGCCCGCCAGTTGGGCTTTAAGCGCGCCCATGACCTTGCCCATGGCGGCGGGTCCGGCCGCGCCGGCATTGGCGATCGCCGCGTCGATCAACCGGTCGATCTCGGCATCCGAGAGCGGCTGCGGCATGTACCCCTGCAGCACCGCGATCTCGGCGCGCTCAGCGGCGGAGAGCTCAGGCCGGCCGCCGGCGTCGAAATGCACGATGGACTCGCGGCGCTGCTTGATCATTTTGTCGATGATGGCGACGACGTCGGCGTCCGACAACTCGATTCGCTCGTCGACCTCCTTCTGCTTGATCGCTGCGAGCAGCAGGCGGATGGTCAAGAGGCGTGCCGCCTCGCGGCCGCGCATCGCGGTCTTCATGTCGTCGGTGATTCGGGTTTTGAGCGTCATGAGAGTCGTCCCAAAAGCAAAATGCCGCGTTAAACGGCGCGTGAGCGCCGGGTTCAACGCGGCAAGTTGATGCGTCACGCGAAGCGTGACGCATTAACCTCTAATAGAGCTTCGGCGGCAGTTGCTGGCTGCGCAGGCGCTTGTAGTGGCGCTTGACGGCCGCGGCAAGCTTGCGCTTGCGCTCCGCGGTCGGCTTCTCGTAGAACTCGCGGGCGCGCAGCTCAGTCAGCAGGCCGGTTTTTTCGATCGTGCGCTTGAAGCGGCGCAGAGCCACTTCGAAGGGCTCGTTTTCGCGGACGCGAACGCTGGTCATGGGCTACGGATCCTTCGGCTGACAGCTAAGAGTAACTGCAAATTATAACAGCCGCCGACGGTGCGGGCAACAAGGCTATACTTTAACGTTTCCCCGCCGACGGTCGCGCGCCGTGAAGGTACTGGGCATCGAAACCTCCTGCGACGAGACCGGGCTCGCCGTCTACGACAGCGCCCGGGGCTTGCTCGCGCACGCGCTGCACTCGCAGGTCGCGATGCACGAGGCCTACGGCGGAGTGGTCCCCGAGCTGGCGTCGCGCGACCACATCCGCCGCGTCGTGCCGCTGGCGGAGCGGGTGGTCGCCGAAGCCGGTTGCCGGCTCGCGGGTCTCGATGGGATCGCTTTCACGCAGGGGCCCGGCCTCGCGGGCGCGCTGCTGGTCGGCGCAAGCATCGCCAACGCGCTCGGCTTCGCGCTCAACATACCCGCCATCGGCGTCCATCATCTCGAGGGCCATCTGCTCTCGCCGCTGCTCTCCGAGCCGCGTCCTGCGTTTCCGTTCGTCGCGCTGCTGGTGTCCGGCGGACACAGCGAGTTCTACGGCGTTCGCGCGGTCGGCGACTACGCACTCTTGGGCGAGACGCTCGACGACGCCGCGGGCGAGGCCTTCGACAAGACCGCCAAGCTTCTCGGCCTGCCTTATCCCGGCGGCCCGGCGCTGGAGAAGCTCGCGGCACGGGGGCGGCAGGGGGTGGCGGTGCTGCCTCGCCCGATGCAAGGCAGCGGTGATCTCGATCTCAGTTTCAGCGGGTTGAAGACTGCGGTGTCGACACTGGCGCGCAAAGAACCACTTTCGGAACAACGCAAGGCCGACCTCGCGCGCGCCTTCGAAGATGCGATCGTCGACGTGCTCGTCGCCAAGGCGATGGCGGCGCTCGACGACACGGGACTTTCCCGGCTGGTCGTCGCCGGCGGCGTCGGCGCCAACGGCTCGCTGCGCAGGTGCCTCCGCGCCGCGGCGGCGGAGCGACGCGCCGAAGTATTCTTTCCCGACCTGCAGTTCTGCACCGACAACGGCGCGATGATCGCGCTGGTCGGCGCGCTCCGTCTGGAGCAGGGTGCGACGGCCGACTACGCTTTCAGCGTCCGGCCGCGCTGGGCGCTGGGGTCGGTGGCGATGCCCTCCTGCGCAGACGCGCTGTCGTAGCTGCGGGCGGGTGGGTGTTTCGCGATCAGCCGCCGATCTTGCGCTCCTCGCCGGCCAGGAGCCGTTTGATGTTCGCGCGATGGCGCCACATCAGCAGCAACGCGATCGGTATGAGCGCCCACGCCTCGGGCCAATTGCCGATGAAATAGAGCCCCAGCGGGGGTGCCGCGACCGCTGCGGCCAGCGACGCCAGCGAGGACATGCGGAACAGCAGCGCGAACGCAAGCCATACGCACAACAGCGCGACTCCGAGCTGCCACGACAGCGCGAACGCAACGCCCACGGCGGTCGACACGCCCTTGCCGCCGGAAAAGCGATGGAACACCGGGTAGATGTGGCCGAGGAACACCGCGAGCGCCGCGCCGGCGGTGGCGAGCGAGGCGTCGCCCCAGCTCGCGCCGAGCCGGTACGCGAGCCAGACCGCCAGCCAGCCTTTGACCGTGTCGCCGGCGAGCGTCAACGCGGCGGCAAGCTTGTTGCCCGTGCGCAGCACGTTGGTCGCGCCCGGATTGCCCGAGCCGTAGCTGTGCGGGTCGGGCAATCCGAACAGCCTGCTCATCACGACCGCGAACGATACCGATCCGACGAGATACGCGCCAGCGATGACGGCGAGAGTAGCCAGCGAAGTATTCATCTACAATGCGCGCTCGACGACAGCTCGAGCGATCGATTCTAGCAAACGCCGCCGCCCGAGGAGCCTGTCGGGCTTGCTCTCACGCGACAGTAAGCCCGACAGGCTCCTAGCCCGCCGATGAACACGATCTTCGTCCAGGAATTGCGCGTCGAGACGCGCATCGGCGTGTACGCCTGGGAGCGGCATCTGGCCCAGCCGCTGCTCATCGATCTCGAGCTCGCACTGCCCTCCGCGAAAGCTTTCGCCAGCGACGATTTCGCCGACGCGCTCGACTACGCCGCGGTCGTGAAGCGCGTCCAGGCGTTTGCCGCGGATCATCCGCACAAGCTGCTCGAGCGCTTTGCCGAGGCGCTGGCCAACGTGCTGCGCGCGGAATTCGGCTCGCCGTGGGTCCGAGTGGGCGTCGCCAAGCTCGCGCCGGTCGCCGGGGTCAAGCGGCTCGGTGTCGTGATCGAGCGCGGCGAGCGGCGCTGACCCGGCCCAGTCGAGGATCAGCCGCGCGGATGATGGCGGGCGTGCAGCTGCTTCAAGCGCTCGCGCGCAACGTGCGTATAGATGGTCGTCGTCGTGATATCGGAGTGACCGAGCAGCAGTTGCACGACCCGCAGGTCGGCGCCGTGATTGAGCAGATGCGTCGCGAAGGCGTGGCGCAGCGTATGTGGCGACAGGCTTGCCGACGCGATGCCGGCTTTGACGGCGCAGCGCTTGATGAGCTGCCAGAACGCTTGTCGCGACAGCGGCCCGCGACGCGCGGTGACGAAAACGGCGTCGCTCTTGCCTTCGCCGATGAGTTCGCCGCGGGCCGACCCGAGATAACGCTTGAGCCAATCGATCGCTTCCTCGCCGAGCGGCACGAGCCGCTCCTTGCTGCCCTTCCCCAGCACGCGTACGACACCCATGTCGAAGCTCACCTGCGCGAGCCTGAGTCCCACCAGCTCGGACACCCGCAGGCCCGTGGCGTAGAGCGTTTCTAGCATGGCCCGATCGCGCAGGCCCAGCGTTGTGTCGGTGGCCGGCGCGGCCAGCAGCGCCTCGACTTGACCTTCGGAGAGGCTCTTCGGCAGTCGGCGCGGCAGTTTGGGCGCGCGCACGCGCAGCGTCGGATCGGTCGGTATCGTTCCTTGCGTCGCTTGCATGCGGTAGAAGCGTCGCAGCGATGAGAGTCGACGGCCGATCGAGGTCGCCTTGGCCGTGGTGCGAAATTGCGCCGCCAGAAAGGCCTCGACGTCGCCGCGCTCTGCGGCCAGCAATGTCTTGTGCGCGTTGCGCTCGAGCCAGGTGGCCCACAGCGTGAGGTCATGGCGGTAGCTCGCGAGACTCGTCGCGGCCAGCCCGTCCTGCAGCCAGACTTGGTCGCAGAACGTGTCGATCAGCGTCGCGGCGTCATTGGTCTGGAGCGCTTTGGGCATACCAGTGATCCCTCGGTCGCAAGCGGGGCCGGATGCCTCATTGGCCAGCTGAGGCCCCGGAGCGAGCCGCGAGACAGTACAGGATAGTACGGCGAGCGGCGAGCGCTCAGTGGCCGATGAGCGCAACACAGCAGCCGACGCGCGCAGCAGCTTTACGTCGTGCTACCGGCCGAAGCGATACCCTTCATGGGCTAAAAGCCAGCGTTTGATCGCGATCGGATCGCCGTCGGTCACGCCCATGAATCCGCCGAGCGAGCCGTGCGTGCCGACGACGCGATGGCAGGGTATCACCAGCGCGATCGGGTTGGCGCCGCAGGCTCCGCCGATCGCGCGCGCCGCGGTACGCAAGCGCCGCGCAAGCTCACCGTAGGTGCGCGATTCGCCCACGGGAATCTCGGAGAGCGCATCCCAGACGCGGCGCCGGAACGCGGTGCCCGCCGGCGCGAGCGGGAGATCGAACCGAAACCCGCCATCGGCAAGATAGCGCTCGAGCTGGCGGCCGACTCGCTTAGCCAGGGCGTCTGACGGCGCGACCGCGCGTTCGAAGAGCGGCAAATAGTCGATGCCGGTCACCGCGCCGACGCCGATACGGATGCCGAGCACCGCGAACGGCGCCCGGAACTTGGCCGCGTATGGCGCTCGCGCTGCGTCGCTCTTGTTCACTCGTTCACTCATTCACCGGTTCACCATCGGTCAGCCAATCTTCATGTGCCGCGGCAGGAAGGTCACGAGCTGCGGTACGAAATAGATCAGCAGCGTCGCCGCGACGATCAGGCAGAACATCGGCAGCGCGTGCCTGGCGATCCAGGTAATCTGCTTGCCGGTCATCCCTTGGAGCACGAACAGGTTGAAGCCGACGGGCGGGGTCACCTGCGCCATCTCGACGACCAGCACGACGAAGATCCCGAACCACACGAGGTCGATTCCGGCCTTCTCGACCGTCGGTAGGATCACGCCCATCGTCAACACGACCATCGAGATGCCGTCGAGAAAGCAGCCGAGGATGATGTAGAACACCATCAGCGCGACGATGAGCGCGAGCTGCGAGAGTCCCAGGCCGCCGATCCATTCCGCAAGGTGTCGCGGTAACCCGATGTAGCCCATCGCCAGCGTCAGGAACGCTGCTCCGGCGAGGATCAGCGCGATCATGCAGTACAGGCGCGTCGCGCCAAGCAGGCTGTCGCGGAACGTCGTCCAGGTGAGCGAACCCTGGACCGCCGAAATCGCCAACGCACCCACCACGCCGAACGCCGCGGCCTCCGTCGCGGTCGCGACTCCGGAGTAGATCGACCCGAGGACGAGCGCGACCAGCACCACCACCGGGATCAGGTGCCGCGAGGCATACAGCTTTTGCGCGATCGTGGTCCGCTGCGCGATGTCGGGGATCTTACCGGGGTTGAGCAGCGCCCAGGCGACGATGTACGCGGAGAAGAGCGACGCCAGGACGAGCCCCGGAATGATGCCGGCGATGAACAACTGGGCGATCGATACGTTCGCCGACACGCCGTAGACGATCATGATGATCGACGGCGGAATGAGCAGCCCCAGCGTGCCCGCACCCGCGAGCGTGCCGATGGTCATGTCTTCGGGATAGCCGCGGCTCTTGAGCTCGGGCAGCGTCATCTTGCCGATGGTGGCGCAGGTCGCTGCCGAGGAGCCCGACACGGCGGCGAAGATCGTGCAGCCGATGATGTTGGTGTGCAACAGCCGCCCTGGCACGCGCTCGAGCCACGGCGCCAGTCCCTTGAACATGTCCTCGGACAGGCGTGTGCGGAACAGGATCTCGCCCATCCACACGAACAGCGGCAACGCGGTCAACGTCCACGACGATGCCGTGCCCCAGATCGTCACCGCCATCGCATCGCCCGCAGGGCGCGAGGAAAACAGTTCCATGCCGATCCACGCGACGCCGGCCAGCGCAAGCCCGATCCAGACCCCGCTGCCGAGCAACACGAACAGCGCGACGATCAACAACGTCGTGACCAGGAGGTCACTCGACATGCGCCGGTTCCTCTCCTGGCGTGGGCGGTGCACGCGTGCCCGATAGCTCGCCCACCAGCAGGTCGACGAAGGCGATCGCAAAGATTACGG
>JBGPYP010000066.1:0-10548 GCA_041493285.1 Casimicrobiaceae bacterium | reverse complement strand
GCGCCGGCCGCCGCCAGCGCAGCCGCCACGCCGCAGACCGCCGCCACCGCCGAGCGTACGTAAGAACATTGCCGCCCCGGCGCCCGACGGTCGCCGGGGAGCAGCGAGGAGACACGAATGAAAGCCCTGATTGCCCACCAGCTCGTCAAGTATCTGGAAGCCCGCGGCGTCGAGCACGTCTTCGGCCTTTGCGGCCACACGAACATCGCGGTGCTCGCGGCACTGGAGAAGAGCAAGGTCAAGTTCGTCAACGTGCGCCACGAGCAGATCGCCGCCCACATGGCGGACGGTTACGCCCGCGCGAAAAAGCAGACCGCGGTCGTGCTGTCGCATCTCGGCCCCGGCCTCACCAACGCCGCGACCGGCGTGGCCAACGCCGCGCTCGACTCGGTGCCGATGGTAGTGATCGCCGGGGACGTGCCGACGCATTACCATGGCAAGCACCCGCACCAGGAGGTGAACCTGCACGCGGACGCGTCGCAATACGAGATCTACCGGCCGTTCGTCAAGCGTGCGTGGCGCGTCGACCAGCCGCATCTGTTCCCAGAAATCATCGAGAAGGCGTTCGCGCTCGCCGAGAGCGGGCGCCCCGGTCCGGTGCTGGTCGACGTTCCGATGGACATCTTCTCGAAGGAAGTCGACGTCGCGCTATTCGAGCGGCTGCGGCTCAACACGAAGAGGCTGCGCAAGCCCTCGCTCGACGAGGCGACGGCGGAGGAGATCGTGCGCAAGCTCGTCGCGGCAAAGAACCCGGTGCTCTATGTCGGCGGCGGCATCATGGGCTCCGACGCGACCGCCGAATTGCGCGCATTCGTCGACCACCTGCAGGTCCCCGTTGCGCACACGATTATGGGCAAGGGGGCGCTGCCCGACGACCACCCGTTTATCCTCGGCATGACCGGCTTTTGGGGGACCAAGTTCATCAACGAGCAGTGCCGCGGCGCCGACTGGATCCTGGGCCTCGGCACGCGTTTTTCGGAGGCCGACTGCAGCTCGTGGGAGCCCGAATACACATTCAACTTCCCGCCAACCAAGCTTATCCATATCGACATCGATCCGGCCGAGATCGGCCGCAACTATCCGGTCGAGATTGGCGCGGTCGCCGACCTCAAGCAGGCACTGATCGTGCTCAACCGTGTGGCACGGAGACTCGTTCCCGTCGGCATCAAGCGGCCGGAACTCGCAAGCGAGATCGCCGCGGCGCGCGCGGCATTCGTCGCCGGCAACAAGGCGCACGCGACGAGCAATGCGTATCCGATGCGCCCGGAGCGGATCCTCGCCGACGTGCGCGAAGCACTGCCGCGCGACGCGCTGGTCACGACCGACGTGGGCTGGAACAAGAACGGCGTCGGCCAGCAGTTCCCGATCCTCGAGCCGGGCACGATCTTCACGCCGGGCGGTTACGCGACGATGGGCTTCGGCGCCCCAGCGGCGCTGGGGGTAAAGATCGCCTGTCCGGACCGCGTCGTCGTGGCGCTGGTCGGCGACGGCGGTTTCGGGCAGAACCCGGCGATGCTCGCCACCGCGTTCGAGGAGGACATCGCGGTCGTCTGGGTCATCATGAACAACTTCGCATTCGGCACCATCGCCGGCCTGGAGAAGGCGCACTTCGGCACGACGTTCGGCACGGTGTTCGAGAAGGACGGCAAGCCGTACTCGCCCGATTACGCGGCGATCGCGAAGGCTTACGGCGTCGATGGCGTGAAGATCAACGTCGCAGCTGAGTTCAAGCCTGCGCTCGAGCGCGCGATCAAGGCTGGAAAGCCGTACGTCCTGGACGTGGTCATGCAGAACGAGCCGGTGCCGACCGCGGGGCACTGGAACATCATGGACATCTACTCGCCGGGCAAGAAGGTTCACCACGTCAGCACCGAAGGCGCAGTGCACGCGGATTGAGCTCGCGCCGAGCCATTGCCGAAAAAATAGGGGCCACGCACCATGAAACACGACTACTCGCTCGCGCACCTGACTGTGCTGTCGCTGACTCCTCCACAGGTCGTCGACGTCGCCGTGCGCGCCGGCTACCGTTATGTGGGGTTGCGCATGACGCGGGTGACGCCCGACGAAGTGTTGTACGACCTCGCGCACGACCGGGCCTTGATGAGGGAAACTAAGGCGCGGCTCGCCGCCACCGGGGTCGCAGTGCACGACGGCGAGCTCTTTCGCATGGATCCCACGCTCGGACCGGACGATTTCGTACCGGAACTCGAGGCGACCGCCGAGCTCGGCGCGCATCACATCATCGCGCAGTTGCCGGATCCGGATCGCGAGCGGGCGACGGCGCGGTTCGCCCGGCTGTGCGATATCGCCAAGCCGCTCGGCATCTTCGTGAGCCTCGAATTCCCGCACTGGACGGAGACCGGCAATCTCGCCGCCGCGGCCACGGTCGTGCAGGCAGTGAACCGGACCAATGCCGGCATTCTCGTCGACATGCTGCACTTCGGCCGTTCCGATTCGAGGCTCGAGGAATTGGCGAAGCTGCCGCGGGAGTGGTTCCGTTTCGCCCACGTCTGCGACGCCGCCAAGGAAGTGCCGCCGACGATGGCCGGCATCATCCGCACGGCGCGCGACGAGCGCGTCTTCCCCGGCGAAGGTGGTATCGACGTGCGTGGCATCCTCGGCTGCCTCCCGCAGGACATTCCGTATGCGCTCGAGATTCCAAAGGTAGCGTTGACCAGGGCCATCGGGCCGGAGGAGGTGGCCCGTCTGGCGATCACAGTTGCACGGAGCCACCTCGATGATGCCGCTACCGAGGACCGGACGGCGCAGGATGTCGTCAATGCCACCACGACTCGTGCCCGCGGCACCGTAGCCTCCCGACAGAGTCCGCTGCAAGCAGGGGGCAACGCTCGATGACGCGTCACGACGCAATGCGCTCGTAGCGTCGTTCCACCCTTCATCGGACGCCGGCGGCCCGGTTCCGGTCGCATTCCTCAGCAGGACGAGGCCCGCATGATCAGTGGCAAGACGACGCTCATCGCCCATATCGGCTACCCGACCGAATCGTTCAAGGCGTCGTACATCTACAACCCGTGGTTCGAGCAGGCCGGGATCGACGCCGCAGTCGTGCCGATGGGCGTGAAAGCCGAGGACTATCCGGGCGTGCTCCGGTCACTGTTCGGACTCACCAACATCCGCGGCGCGCTGGTGACGATGCCGCACAAGGTCACGACCGTCGAGTTCGTCGACGAATGCACGACGACGGTGAAGATCGCCGGGTCCTGCAATGCCATCCTTAAGCGGCCCGATGGCACGTTGCTCGGCGACATGTTCGACGGAACGGGATTCACGCGCGGCCTGAGGCACCAGGGCTTTGTCTTCGATGGCGCCACCTGCCTCGTCGTCGGGGCCGGTGGCGTGGGGTCGGCGATCGCCGCGTCGCTTGCGGCGGACGGCGTGGCGTCGATAGCGCTCTGCGACACCGATCGCATGTCGGTCGAGGGCCTCGCGGCACGGTTGGCCAGCCACTACCCCCGTCTCGACGTTCATGTTCGCGGGAGCGATCCGGCGGGCTACGATCTCGTCGTGAACGCGACGCCGCTGGGCATGAAGGCTGGCGATCCGCTCCCGTTCGACGTGACGCGCCTCGCGCCGGCGACCTTCGTGGGCGAGGTCGTGATGAAGCAGGAGATCACGCCGCTGCTCAAGGCGGCGAAGGAACGGGGGTGCCGCTTCGTCGTCGGCACCGACATGCTGTTCGAGATGATTCCCGCGTACCTCGAGTTCTTCGGCTTCGGGACGACCACACCCGAGGAGCTTCGGGCGGTGGCGAAGGTTGCGTACTGAATCTCCGGCGCACCCATCGCGATAATACACATGACCGACCGCTACGCATTGTTCGGGCTGCCGCTCGGACACACCAAGTCGCCGCTGATCCACGGGGAATTCGCGCGTCAGACAGGGCAGGACCTGACCTACGAGGCGATCGAGGCACCGGTGGATGGGTTTGCCCAGGCCGTCGACCGCTTCCGCGCCGCCGGTGGACGTGGCATCAACGTCACGCTCCCCTTCAAGCTGGAGGCGGTCACCTACGCGACTGACCTGATGGAGCGCGCCCGTCTCGCGGGCGCGGTCAACTGCATGAGGTTCGAGGGCCAGCGAGCCTTCGCCGAGAACTTCGACGGCCTCGGTCTCGTGAACGACATTCAGCGTAACCTCGGCTATTCGCTGCGCGGCCGGCGCGTCCTGCTCGTGGGCGCGGGAGGCGCCGCGCGCGGCGTACTTTTGCCTTTCCTGGAGCAGGAGCCGCGTCTGCTCGTCGTCGTGAACCGTACGGTCGCGAAGGCCGCGGCGCTCGCTGGGCGGTTCCCGACCTACGGCAACCTCGTCACCGGCGGCTATGGGGACTTCGCCGACCAAGGGTTCGACATCGTGGTCAATGCGACGTCCGCGAGCCTGCGCGGGGAGCTTCCTGCGGTGTCGCGCGCCGTCTTTGCCGGGGGAGGCCTCGCCTACGACCTCGTCTACGGCAAGGGCCTGACGCCGTTTCTGCGTCTCGCCCGCGACGCAGGTGCGCGCCGCGTCGCCGACGGGATCGGCATGCTGGTCGAACAGGCCGCGGAGGCGTTCGTGTGGTGGCGCGGTGTGCGACCCGCCACCCAGCCGCTGATCGAGAAACTTTCGTTGCCGCTGTCGTGACCGTCAACTTGAGGTGTCAACATGCCGGAAAAAATCATCGATGCAAGAGGCAGGAAACTGGGTGGCGAGCGGCCGCTGATCTGCACGCCGCTGGTCGGGAGGAGCCGCGAGCGCATTCTCGCGGAAGCCGCGGGCGTGGTCGCGAAAGAGCCCGACGTTATCGAGTGGCGCGTCGATTTCTTCGAACGGATCGGCGACACCACAGCCGTGCTCGACGTCGCGCGCGCGTTGCGCACGGCGGCGGGTGAGCTGCCGATCATCTTCACCCGCCGCTCGACCAAGGAAGGCGGCGAGCCAATCGCGATCGGCGACGAGGACGTCGTCCGGCTCTACGACGCCGTCGGCGCGAGCCGCCTTGTCGACTTCATCGATTTCGAGATGGGCAACGATCCCGAGCACGTGCGCCGCGTTCGCGAGAGCACGCGCGCGCACCAAACCCGGCTCATCCTGTCCTATCACAACTTCGGCTACACCCCCGGCCGGGAATTCCTGGTGCAGCGCTTTCTCGAGGCGGAACGTCTCGGCGCCGACGTCGCCAAGGTCGCCGTGATGCCGCGCGACCGCATGGACGTGCTGACGCTGCTCGCGGCCACGGCCGAGGCGGATGCGAAGGGCGGCATCCCGCTGATCAGCATGGCGATGGGGCCGCTTGGCTCGGTGACCCGGATGATTGGCGGCGTGTTCGGCTCGTCGTTGAGCTTCGCGGTCGGCGAAGCCGCCTCCGCGCCCGGGCAGATTCCGATCGCCGATCTTAATGCCGTCTACGACATCGTCCGGCGCGCGCGCGGCCTCCGCTGAGCGGGCGCAGTCCGTGCCGACGCGACGTAGCGACCAAGCGATCATGAAGACGATTCGCTGGGGCTTGATCGGTTGCGGCGAGGTCGCGGAGCAGAAGAGCGGGCCGGGCTTCTACAAGGCCGTGAACTCGCAACTCATCGCCGTCGCCGACCGGAACGCCGCGCGCGCCGAGAGCTTCGCGCGGCGCCACGGCGTGGCGCGCTGGCACGATGACGCCGAGGCCATCATCCGCGCACCCGACATCGACATCGTGTACATCGCTACGATGACCGAATCGCATCGCGACTTCGTGTTGCGCTGCGCCGAGGCTTGCAAGCCGGTGCTCACCGAAAAGCCGATGGCGATGACCCACGCCGATTGCCTCTCCATGATCGCGGCCTGCCGTGATGCTGACGTCCCGCTGTGGGTCGCCTACTACCGGCGCGCGCTGCCGCGCTTCCTCAAGGTCCGCGACCTGGTGCAAAGCGGCGCGATCGGCGATGTCCGCATGGTGATCACGCGGCATCTCCAGCGGATCCCGACGCCGGACGCGATGCGCGGGCCGTTCTGGGGCTGGCGGCTCGATCCCACGCGCTCCGGCGGCGGCATCTTTTTCGAGGCCGTTGGCCACACGCTGGATATCCTCGATTTCATCTTCGGGCCGATCGAGAGCGTGCGCACGTTCGCGGACAACCAGGCGGGAGTCTACCCACCGGAGGATATCGTGACGGCCGCGTACCGCTTCGCGTCCGGCGTCTACGGCAGCGGCGCGTGGTGCTTCACCGCGGACTGCGACGACGAATACAACGAGATCGTCGGCGCCACCGGACGCATCCGGTTTTCGACGTTCCCGCCGCTCGCGCTGCCGTCCGGCCGCCCGCCGGTACCGATTCGCGTCACGCGCGGCGATGCGGTTGAGGAGATGGCGATCGCCGATCCGCCCTACGTTCATCAGCCGCTGATCCAGACCATCGTCGACGAGATGAACGGCGAGGGGCGCTGTCCCAGCAACGGCGAAACGGCGGCTCGCACCGCGCGCGTCATCGAGGATTGCCTCGCCGGATTCAACGCCCAGCGCAGACACTGGAGCGCGCTACCGTAACCCTGCCGACGAACAGCAACCCATGAACGAAACCACAATCATGAGCACCTTCCGGCATTGCCGCCTGGATCGCGACGGCGCCATCCTGACGATCACGATCGATCGGCCCGAGGTCCTCAATTCGCTGCATCAGGAAGCGCACTTCGAGCTCGCCCGCGCCTTCGATCTGTACGCCGCCGATCCGGAGCTGCGCGTCGCGATCATCACGGGTGCCGGGGATCGCGCGTTTTGCGTCGGCACTGACCTCAAGGCGCTTGCGCGGACCGGTCCGTACGAGTATCCGCCGGGGGGCTTCGCCGGCATCACGAAACGGTTCGACCTTTGGAAGCCGGTGATCGCCGCGGTGAACGGCCTGTGCCTCGGCGGCGGCGTGGAGATCGTCGCCGCCTGCGATCTCGCGATCGCGTCCGATCACGCCGAGTTCGCGCTGCCGGAACCGCTAGTGGGTCTCGCCGCACTCGGCGGCGGGGCCCTGCAGCGCCTCGCCCGCCAGATGCCGATGAAGGAGGCGATGTGGCTCGTGCTCACCGCCAAGCGCATCGCCGCGGACGAGGCGCGGCGGATCAGCCTCGTCAACGAGGTCGCGCCGCGCGGCACCGCGCTCGATCGCGCTAGGGTGATCGCGCGCGACATGCTCGCCTGCGCACCGCTCTCGCTCGAGGCATCGAAGCAGGTCATGCACCAGAGCCTCGCGGAGCCCGATCTCGCTGCCGCGATGCGCAAACACTATCCGGCCGCCGAACGCATGCTGGCGAGCGAGGACGCCAAAGAGGGGCCGCGCGCCTTCGCGGAGAAGCGCAAGCCGCGGTGGCTCGGGCGCTGAGCGACCTAGTGACATGAACCCGGTCCGTTGGGGCGTGCTCGGCACGGCGGCGATCGCGAGGTCCCGGTTCATTCCGGCGATGAAGAGTGCTGCCGCCGCTCGGCTCGTCGCCATCGCGTCGCGCAGCGCGGACAAGGCGGAGGCTGTCGCGAAGGAATTCGGCATTCCGCGGCATTTCGGCTCCTACGAGGCGCTGATCGACGATCCGGAGATCGAAGCGCTGTACGTTCCGGTGCCCAACCACCTGCACGTCGAGTGGTCGGTGCGGGCACTCATGGCCGGCAAGCACGTGCTCTGCGAGAAGCCGCTCTGCCTGTCTGCCACCGATGTCCTCGCCATGATCGGGGCGCGTGATCGCAGCGGGCGGCACATCGAAGAGGCGTTTTCGTACCGCAACCATCCGCAGTGGGCGAAGATCGGCGAACTGCTGGCCTCGGGCGCCATCGGGGCACCGCGCGCCGTGCAATGCACGCTCGCCAAGCAATTCTTCGATCCGCACGACATTCGCAACAACCCGGATCAGGGCGGCGGTGGCCTCTACGACCTGGGCTCCTACACGATCAGCGCGTGCAGCGCCGTGCTCCGCCGCGCCCCGATGCGGGTGATCGCCGCGATCGACCGCGACCCGGCATGGGGAATCGATCGGCTCTCGACCGCGTTGCTGGACTACGGGGATGCCCACGCGAGCTTCACCGTCGGAACACAGAGCGGGCCGTCGGCTTGGGCCACGCATCAGCAATTTTCGATCCTCGCCACCGATGGATGGCTACGCTGCGATTTTCCGTACGCGCACGGACGGCCCACGCCGTGCCACGTCTTCGTCGGCGATCACACGAGCCACGGCGCGGTCGAAACCATGACGTACAGCTTCGAGCCGGTGAACCAGTACACGCTGCAGGTCGAACGCTTCTCCCGATATCTGCTGGGCGAGGCGGTCCCGAGCTGGCCGATCGAGGATTCGTTGCTGACGCTACGGATCATCGAAGCGCTGTTCGAATCGGCGGCAAGCCGGCAGTGGCAAGACGTTCCGGCCTGAACCGGTAGCGCAGGGCGATCGCGTGGTGCGCCCCCAGGCCCCCATCGACGGCGCGGCCGACACGTTCTCGCGCCGGATACCGCTCATCGTGGCGGCGGCGTTTTTCATGGAGCAGCTGGACAGCACGATCGTCACGACCGCGCTGCCCGCCATTGCGCAAAGCCTCGGCGAACCCACGCTCGAGCTCACCGCCAGCATCACGGTCTATCTCATCGCCATGGCCGTGTTCGTCCCGACAGCCGGCTGGGCGAACGACCGCTTCGGTGCGCGCAACGTCTTCGCCGTGGCGGTCGCCGTGTTCACGCTGGCATCGCTCTTGTGCGGCCTGAGTCCGTCGTTCTGGGCGCTTATCGCCGCCCGCCTTCTTCAAGGTACGGCCGCGGCGTTCATGTCGCCGGTGGGACGCCTCGTCGTCCTGCGCGAATCGCCTAAGCACCGAATCATCGATGCGATCGCCCTGATCGTCTGGCCGGCGCTGATCGCGCCAGTGATCGGGCCGCCGCTCGGCGGATTCATCACTACCTACGCGTCGTGGCGGTGGATCTTCCTTATCAACATTCCGCTCGGACTCCTCGGGGTGTATCTCGTGCTGCGGTTCGTGCCGACACATGGCAAGGGAACGCAGAAGCGGTTCGACGCGATGGGCTTCGTGCTGACGGGTGTGGCGCTTGCCACATTGATCCACGGCTTGTCGCGGGTCGCCGAACGGGAAGGCGGCCTAGTGTCGGGCGGGATGTTCATTGCAATCGGCCTCGCCTGCGGATTCGCGGCCGTGCGGCACGCGCTCAATTCCCGTGTGCCGCTACTTGATCTCGCCGCCGTTGCCGTCCCGACGTTCGCGCTCAGCACGGTGACTGCCGGGCTCGCGGCGCGGATCGCCATCAGCATGACGCCGTTCCTGTTGCCGCTCATGTTCCAGATCGGCTTCGGCGCGAGCCCGTTTGCGGCCGGCATCATGCTGCTCGTCTACATGGCGGGGAACCTCGCGATGAAAAGCGTCACCACGCCGATCCTTCGCCGCTTCGCGTTCCGCGACGTCATCCGGGTGAACGGCATGCTTTGTGTGGGGTCACTGGTCGCCTGTGGGCTGCTGTCACCCGTGCTGCCGGTCGCCGTGCTCTACGGCGTGCTGTTCGTGGCCGGCCTGACCCGCTCGATGCATTTCACGTCGGTGAATACGCTCGCATTTGCCGACATACCGGCACACGTGCGGCCGGGTGCCACCACGCTGGCGGCGATGGCGCAGCAGGCCGCCGGCGCGGTGGGCGTGGCGGTGGCCGCCCTTGCCCTCGGGTTGTTCCAGACGCTGCGGGCGGCGGGAGAGCTCGCACTCTCCGACTTCCAGAACGCGCTGTTCTCGGCGGCCGGGCTGATGGCGGTCGCAGTCGTGTGGGCGCTGCGGCTTCCGCCCGACGCGGGCGCCGAACTGTCGCGGCGATCCTGACGTGCGGGCAGCCTCGTTTCGCGCACGTGTCGCGCCATCAGGTGCCGGCCTGCGCTTTTCGCCGCGGCGGTTCGGTCCGGGTGAACAGCTGTGCGCACACGCCGCGCAGCCAGCGTACGCCCGGGTCGTGGTGGTAGCGCACGTGCCAGTACTGCTTGACCGTGAACGTGGGAACCTTCACCGGACACGCAAAGACCTTGATCGGGCCCATTCGGGCAAGGGTTTCACCAATCGTGCGTGGAACGGTGGCGATCAGGTCCGTCGAGGAAACGATCGCCGCCAGCCCCAGAAAGCCGGGCAATTCGAGTTGGACGCGACGATCGATCCCCTGGCTCTTGAGCGAACTCTGCAGCATCGGATAACTGGTCGAAGACAAGATCCCGATATGCGCCTCTTCCTTGTACGCCCGCGACGTGAAAACGGCGCCGATACGCGGGTGCTGGGCGTTGACGAGGCAAATGAAATCCTGCTCGTAGAGCCGCTGCTCGTGAAATCCGGCCTCGAGCCCGGGAATGAACCCGAGCGCGAGGTCGGCTTCGCCGGTTTCCAGCATGTGCGAAGTGTTGGCGGCGATGGGCGCAACCTCCAACAGGATTCCGGGGCCAACCGCGCGAACGTGGGCGAGCAGCCGCGGGAGAAGCGTGATGTGGCTCGCGTCGGTCATGCAGATCCGGAACCTTCGCTGCACCGACCCCGGATCGAATGCCAGGTTCGCTCCGGAGAGCCCT
>JBGPYP010000250.1:0-4086 GCA_041493285.1 Casimicrobiaceae bacterium | reverse complement strand
GCAAGGCGGTCGAGGAAATCGGCCCGACCTGGATGCGCGCCATCGCGAACCCGATCGCGCCCGTCTCGGTCCGCTCGCCCGCATGCCAGCAGGTCGTGATCACCGGCGACGCGCTGCGCAAGCCCGGCGGCGGACTGGCGCGCCTGCCCGTGCCGATCTCGACGCCGGGCTTCGACGCCGCGCCGTATCTCACGGCAACGCTGTGCGTCACGCGCGATCCTGAGAGCGGCATCCAGAACATGGGCACCTACCGCGCCGGGCTCAAGGCCACCGACCGGCTCGGCGTGCGCATGGTTGCGCGGGTCGGCGGCGCCGGCGGTTACCTGCACTGGCTCAAGTACCGCAGCCGCAAGGCGCCCATGCCGATCGCCATCGTCATCGGCTGCGCGCCGGTGGTGTTCTTCACCGGTCCGCAAAAACTCGCCATCGACAGGGACGAACTCGAGGTGGCCGGCGGGCTGGCCGGCAAGCCGATCCGCAAGACGAAGTGCGTCACCGTCGATCTCGAGGTGCCGGCGGACGCGGAAATCGTCATCGAAGGCGAGATCGATACGGCGATGCTCGAGCCGGAGGCGCCGTTCGGCGAGAGCAACGGCTACGTGGCCCTCGAAGCCTACAACATGCCGATGCGCGTCACGGCGATCACGCACAAGCGCTCCCCGGTGTTCACGTCGATCATCAGCCAGGTCACGCCGAGCGAGTCGAGCCTGGTGAAGAAGGTCGCCTACGAGCCGCTGTTCCTCGCGCACCTGCGCGACAACTTGGGAATCAAGGGCGCGCGCCGCGTGGTGATGCACGAGCCGCTGTCGAACCTGCGCCCGGTCATATTCGTGCAGTTCGCGCGCGACACGCTGCGCACGGAGGTGTGGCGGGGCCTGCACGGCGCGGCGACGCTGCGCCCGGAGTGCGGAAAAATCGTGATCGCCGTCAGCGAGGACATCGATCCCGCGAACACGGACGCGGTGTTCTGGTCGCTCGCCTATCGCTCGACCCCGACGGAAGATGTGCACATCGCGCCGTACCGCCGCGGCGTGCAAGGGTCGCAATACGGCCCGGACAAATCGGAATCGACACTGTTGATCGACGCCACGCAAAAGCACGCGATGGCGCCGCTCGCGCTGCCCACCCGCGAATACATGGAAGGGGCGCGCGCGATCTGGGAGGAGCTCGGCCTTCCCGCGCTCGTCGCCAAGGCGCCGTGGCACGGCTATACGCTTGGCGACTGGACAGATACCTGGGAGCGTTACGCGCGGCGCGCGACCGCCGGCGACTGGGAGCAGAACGGCAAGGAGACGATCGCACGGCGGCGTAGCGACGTCACGCCGGAAACCCCCGTGCGCAAATTCGAAAAGCTCGACTAACTACGGCATTGGCCACGGAACGACACGGAAGGGTGCGGAAGTCAGGTACAACCATTGGCCACGGAATCACACGGAAGGGCACGGAAGTTAGGAACGACAAGCAGAGCAGAGAGTGCCTGACGTGATCAAGCCTGAGTACCCCACCCCCATCCCGACCTTCCCCCTGATGGGGAAGGAGGATTGTCGTGTCGCTCTACGTGAAGCATCTCCTCCCCCTCAGGGGGAGGTGCGCCGGAGCGTGGAGCAGGGATCGGCGCAACGTGGAGCAGGGGCCCGCTTGCGGGATGCGACCGTGGAGCCGATCATGGGCGCGTCGAGTGGATGCCGATCCTGCGCGCGTCTTCGGGGTCAGATCCCCAGAGGGGCCCCTCTTCCGCCCTTCGACGCGCCCCATGTTGTTCATGGGGATGCGACCGCGGAGGCGCACATAAGCACGCGGATATCCGGCGCTGCATCCCGCTTCAGGGTCGCATCCATCGGACAAGCCGACGGAAGCTTGCTCCGCCCTCCGCGGGCGCAGGGTGGGGGTGGGTCTTGAGGCTGATATCAGTCATTTTTTGGGGACTCCTGCTATCAGGTTTCTGAATTTTCCGTGTGCTTCCGTGTGTTTCCGTGGCTAAATCTGTTTTCTTGCCTTGATCAGAGCAGTATGTTTCCGTGGCTGATCGGTTCTTGACCTGAATCCATGAAACCCGCGCCGTTCGTCTACCACGATCCGCGCACCGTGGCGGAGGCCTGCGATTTGCTCGCGACGCGCGAGAACGCGCGCGTGCTCGCCGGCGGCCAGTCGCTGATGCCGATGATGAATTTCCGCTATGTGATGCCGGATCATCTGATCGACCTGAACCGGATCGGCGAGCTCGCGTACCTGCGCTGGGAAGGCGATACGCTCCGCATCGGCGCGATGACGCGCCAGCGCGATCTCGAAATCTCGCCCGAGGTCGGGCAGCATTGCCCGATCCTGCGCGAGGCGCTCGCCCACGTCGGGCATCGCCAGACGCGCAATCGCGGCACCCTCGGCGGCTCGCTGTGCCACCTCGACCCCTCCGCGGAACTCGTCAACGTGGCGGCGCTGCTCGGCGGCACCCTGCATGCGGTGTCCAAGCGCGGCCGGCGCGATATCGCATTCGGCGAATTTGCGGCGGGCTACATGACGACGGGCCTGCAGCCGGACGAGCTGCTCGCCGGCGTCACGCTGCCGTTGCCCGCGCGCGGCCGCGGCCATGCGTTCGTCGAGTTCGCGCGGCGTCACGGTGACTTCGCCATCGTCGCGTGTTCCGCATTGATCGGGCTCGACCGCAACGGCAAGATTGCGGACGCGGCGATCGCGCTTTCCGGACTGGCCCATGCGCCGGCCCGGCCCGCGCCGATTGAGAAGGGGCTGCGAGGAGAAAGGCCAGGGGCGACGGCATTCAAGGCCGCCGCGGCGGAAGCGGGCAAGCTCGATGCAACGGCGGACGCATACGTCACCACCGCATACCGCCAGCATCTTGCGCGCGTGCTCACGTATCGCGCGCTGGAGCAGGCGGCGGCGCGCGCGATGGGGAAGACGCGTGGCTGACTCGAGAACCATCGCCGTCACGGTCAATGGCCAGGCGTACACGCGCGAAATCGAGACGCGCATGACGCTGGTCGATTTTCTGCGCCATGAGCTGAATCTGACCGGCACGCACGTGGGTTGCGAGCACGGCGTGTGCGGCGCGTGCACGGTGCTGGTCGGCGGCGCAAGCGCGCGCGCCTGCCTGATGCTCGCAGTGCAGTGCGACGGGCAGGAGGTGACCACGGTCGAGTCGCTCGCCGATGGCGACAGGCTCAACCCGCTGCAGCACGCGTTCCGGGACCATCACGGTTTGCAATGCGGTTTCTGCACGCCGGGCATGCTGATGACGCTGACCGAATTTCTGCGCGACCATCCCGATCCGAGCGAGGCGGAGGTGCGCGACGCGCTGTCCGGCAATCTTTGCCGCTGCACCGGTTATCAAGCGATCGTCGCGGCCACGCTGGACGCTGCGAAGCGCATGAGGAAAGGGTCCTGATGGCGTCCTCCTGGTTTGGCGCATCGGTCAAGCGCAAGGAAGACCCGGCTTTCCTGCAGGGAAAGGGGCAGTACGTCGACGATATCCATCTGCCCGGGATGCTGCACGCGGCGTTCGTGCGCAGTCCTTACGCGCACGCGAAGGTCGGGCGAATCGACAAGGCCGCGGCGCTCGCGGTGCCCGGCGTGCACGCGGTCATCGCGTATGCCGATCTGCCGGAGTCCGTGCGCCGGCAGACGCTGCCGCTGCTCGTGCCGCATCCGGCGATCAGGCAACCGCGCATGCCGTATGCGCTGGCGAAGGACGAGGCATGCTATGCCGGCGAACCGGTCGCGTGCGTGATCGCAGACAGCCGCTACATTGCCGAGGACGCCGCGCAACTCGTCGAGGTCGAGTACGAGCCGTTGCCGGCGGTGAACGACTGCCGCGCCGCGCTCGAGCCGGGCGCGCCGCTCGCGCATGCAGGAGCCGAATCCAACGTGGCGGCCCGTTTTCCCGTCAAGGTCGGCGATGCCGACCGCGCGTTCGGCGGCGCCGCCCACGTGTTTCGCGAAAGAATCCATCAGCACCGCGGCGGGCCGTTTTTCATGGAATGCCGCGGGGCGGTCGCGTGCTACGAGGCGCCGGCGCAATCGTACCTGCTGTATGTTTCCTCGCAGGGCTCGCACCGGCTCAAGCGCTGCATGCTC
>JBGPYP010000038.1:0-13320 GCA_041493285.1 Casimicrobiaceae bacterium | reverse complement strand
GCCGGGGATGGCGCTATGGCGGGAGAAGCTGTTCGTGTCGATGTCGAAGAACGCGACCAAGGCGACGGAGTACTTCCGGATTCCCACCAACCGAGTCGTCGAACTCGGCACCCAGGTGGAGCTGTAAGAAAAAACGCCGGCGCGGGGCCGGCGTTTTTCGGAACGAGCCCTGCGGCGCGGCTACTGCAGCGTGCCCATCTGGCCGCGCATGATCTTCAACGCCTTGCTCTCGATCTGGCGGATGCGCTCCGCCGACACACCGTATTGGTCGGCGAGATCCTGGAGCGTCGCCTTGTCGTCCTCACGCAGCCACCGCGCTTCGATGACTTCGCGGCTGCGGGGGTCCAGCTTGGCCAGCGCGTGGCGCAGGCCGTCGCTGCGATTGCGCCAGGTTTCGGCCCGCTCGAGGATCTGCGCGGGCTCCGCTTCGGCGTCAGTCAGGTAGGCGATCGGAGTCATCGTCTCGCTCTCTTCGCCCGGCTGCGGCTCGAGCGCGATGTCCTGCCCGGAGAGCCGCGTCTCCATCTCGAAGACCTCCTCGGGCTTGACGCCCAGATCCTTCGCGATACTCGACGCTTCCTTGCGCGTCAACGCGCCCGGCCCGGCCTTCATGCTGCGCAGGTTGAAGAAGAGCTTGCGCTGCGCCTTGGTCGTCGCGATCTTGACCAGGCGCCAGTTGCGCAGGATGTGTTCGTGGATCTCGGCACGGATCCAGTGCAGGGCAAACGACACCAGGCGAACGCCACGCTCGGGGTCGAAGCGGCGCACCGCTTTCATCAGCCCGATATTGCCTTCCTGGATCAAATCGGCCTGCGGCAGGCCGTATCCGACGTATTTGCGGCTGACCGCGACGACCAGACGCAGATGCGACAGTACGAGCTGTCGCGCCGCGTCCAGGTCGTTGGTATCGCGCAGCCTCCGACCGAGCGCGACTTCCTGCTCGGCGGACAGCAACGGAAACCGGTTGACCGCCTGAATGTAGTGATCGATGCTCCCCAGCGAGGCCGGGGTAGGAAACGCCAGCATGGTCGTCGACATCGAGCTTCTCTCCTTCGAGCTATGCGTAATTTTAGCACTCGGTACCTAAGAGTGCTAACCGGGCGGCTAGTTCCCGCCTCGGCCGGCGACGCCGGTGTCCCAGCGAGCCTTCCTGGGAGGGTCTTCCCGGGCAAGTGGGTACTTGCAACTTCAGCAGGCCACCCGGCTGGAGATGTCGCCCGGGGCGGGCGGCCTCCTTGGGCCCTCGGTGCGCATGTTCCGCCGCGCGTTGGCCGCAGCCCATCCACCTCCGCGGTCGCATCCCCGCATCGCTGCCCTCGCGGGGCCGCGCGAACCGTAGACCGCCGAAGGCCAGGCCGGTGAGCGCGGCCATAGGCGCGCATCCGGGGTCGCGCTTCGCGCCTCCGCCCTTCTGTGCGCCCCTGCTCCGCGCTCCGGCGTCGTCCTCGCGCAGATCCCCGCACGCAGTGCGCCTAGCCCCCCTGCGGGCTCGCGCCGCTACCCGACCAGCGCGTCGACGAACTCCGCGGCGGCGAACGGCCGCAGGTCGTCGATGCCCTCCCCCACCCCGATGAATCTGAGCGGAACCGGGTTCATCCCCGCGATCGCCGCGACCACGCCACCCTTGGCGGTGCCGTCGAGCTTGGTCAGCACGAGCCCTGTCAGTCCCACCGCCGCGTCGAATGCCGCCACCTGCGCGAGCGCGTTTTGCCCGGTGTTCGCGTCGAGCACGAGCAACGTCTCGTGCGGCGCGCCCTCCTGCGCCTTGGCGATGACGCGGCGGATTTTCTTCAGCTCCTCCATCAGGTGCGCCTGCGTCGGCAGGCGGCCTGCGGTATCGGCGAGCACGACGTCCACGCCGCGCGCGCGCGCCGCCGCGATCGCATCGAACATCACCGCGGCCGGATCACCGCCGTGCTGAGCGATCACGTGGACGCGATTGCGCTCGCCCCAGGCCTGGAGCTGCTCGCGCGCCGCAGCTCGGAACGTGTCGCCGGCGGCGAGCAGCACCGACAGGCCCTGCGCTTGAAGCCACCGCGCGAGCTTCCCGATGGAGGTCGTCTTGCCCGCGCCGTTGACTCCCGCGAGCATGATGACGAAGGGTCGTTCGGGTCCGACGACGAGCGGTTTCTCGAGCGGTGCGAGCAGCGCGATCAACGACGCCTTGAGCAGCACGCGCGGATCGGGATCGGCGCCGGCGCGCAGCCAGCGCGAGCGCAGATCAGCGAGAAGGCGCTCGGTGGCGGGCACGCCGACATCCGCGGTGAGCAGCGCCGTCTCGAGCTCGCCGATCGCTTCCTCGGACAGCGCTTTGCGGCCCGCGAGCGCCGCAAGTGGGCGCGCGAAGCGCGCTCGCGAGGCCTCGAGCCCGGCGCGCAGCCGCTCGCTCCATGAGGGGCGCTCGTCGGCGGGACCGCGCTTGAAAAGATCGAACATCGGAGAGGTCGAAGGCGAAGGCTATAATTCTACCGTCCCGCCTCGTGAACTCCCTCCGGGTCATGCCCGCCAACGCGATCCGCATCATCGGCGGCCGCTGGCGCGGTCGCCGGCTGCGCTTTCCGCCGGCGCCCGCGCTGCGCCCGACGCCGGACCGAGTTCGCGAAACGCTCTTCAACTGGCTCGGCCAGGATCTGACAGGGCTCACGACGCTCGACCCGTTCGCGGGCAGCGGTGCGCTCTCGCTCGAAGCGCTCTCGCGTGGCGCGACCCTCGCGGTCGCGGTCGACCGCGACCCGAAGCTCGTGCGCGCGCTCGACGCGACGGCGACCAGGCTCGGCACGCGCGCGCTCGAGACGCACTGCGGCGACGCGCAGTCGTTTCTCGCGCGCGATAGACGCCTGTACGACGTCGTGTTTCTCGATCCGCCGTTCGCCGATGACGGCTGGTCGCGGCTTCTGCCCGCCGCCGCAGCGCGGCTCGCGGAGACCGGCAGGCTCTACGTCGAGGCGCCTTTTCCGATCGAAGCGCCGGAGGGGCTCACGCTGTGGCGCCGCGACAAAGCGGGGCAGGTGCATTATCATCTCTTGCGCCGCGCTGGCAATTGAACGCGATGCTCAAGGTTGTCTATCCGGGAACGTTCGACCCGTTCACACGAGGCCACGAAGACCTCGTGCGACGGGCGTCGCGCCTGTTCGATGCGGTCATCGTCGGTGTCGCGGAGAGCGAGAGCAAGCGGCCCCTGTTCACAGCGGCCGAGCGGGTCACGATGGCGCGCGAGGTCCTCGCGGCGTATGCCAACGTGCGCGTCATGGGCTTCTCCGGACTGCTCATGGAGTTCGTGCATTCCGTCGACGCGGCGGTCATCCTGCGCGGCCTGCGCGCGGTGTCGGATTTCGAGTACGAATTCCAGATGGCGGGGATGAACCGCAACCTTTACCCGGAGGTCGAAACTCTGTTCCTGACGCCAGCCGAGCAATATCTTTTCATGTCATCGACGATCGTGCGGGAAATCGCGGGGCTCGGGGGCGACGTCAGCAGCTTCGTGAGCCCGTCGGTCGCCGCGCGGCTCGCGGCGAAGTTCGCCGGCCGCGCTCCGGTGCGTCGGGGACGAGCGGGGTAGTTCGCATGGCCTTGATGATCACCGATGAATGCATCAACTGCGACGTCTGCGAACCCGAGTGCCCCAACAACGCGATCTCGCAAGGCGTCGAGATCTACGTCATCGACCCGGTCAGATGCACGGAGTGCGTCGGGCACTTCGACGCCCCGCAGTGCGTGGAGGTATGCCCGGTCGACTGCATCCCCGTCGATCCCGAACACACCGAGACCCGGGCGAAGCTGCACTTGAAGTACGAAGGACTGATGGCCGCGATAGCTTCGGGAATCGCACGGAGCACGGAGAGTTCCGAGAGCTGACTGCAAAGCGTCCGGGGCGCGCAGTAGCGCTCCCGACGGCTTCCTAGGCGTTGGCGGCCAAGGGCAGCAATTCCGGCTGTTCGATCACCGCGTCGATCGCCGCGACTTCGCGGGCGAGCGCATCGATCTGTGTCCTGATGCCGGCCTCGGCCTGCTCGAGTTCGACTAAGCGCTCCTCGAGCTCGTCGCTCGCGCGGTGGATGCGCTTGACGCTTTCCAGGCGCCGCCGCAGCTGCATGTGGTGCTCACGCACCTGCGTTTCCAGTGGCGCCATCACCGCCTTGAGCCAGCTCTCCAAGTCGCGATTGGCGATGTCGTAGACGTGCTTGACCCGGCTCGCGATCGTCTCGAAGAAACGCTTCATCAACGTGAACTTGGCCTTGCTCACCATGTTCCACAGCGTGTTGAAATGCACGTTGTATGCACGCTCGAGCCGGTCGATTTCCTTCTGGTACTTGAGCATCGAGAACGGCGGCGGCGCGAACGGCTCGAGCCCGTGCTCCTTGGCGAAGCGCCTGTACATCGCCTCCATCATGTCGTGGATTTCGAGCGTCTTCTGCGCGCTCTTCTCGATGTTGCCGCGGATCGCCGCGAAGAACTCGCTCATCGCTAGGCGCACGCCCTTGGTGAACGGGCTGTCCTCGATGTGCCTGCGCGTGTCGCCCGCCGTTTGGCGCAGCGTCTCGAGGCCGATCGACTCGTAGAGGGCAGTCGTCTGCTGCGTGAACACGGTACGCAGCGCCGTGTAGCGCTGCATCCCGCGCTCGAAGGATTCCTTCTCCTGCTTGATGCGCTCCATCATGTGCTCGACGACGTCCTGATTCTTGCCGCGCAGGCCGCGGAGCTCGGCGAGCTGCTCCTGGATGCCGGCGGTGCGCGCATCGAGAATCGAGCGCACGGTCGCGGCCAGCGTGCGGACCTCGCTGCGTGTCGCGGTCCCGACGATGCCGCGCTTGGCGGGGATCAGTTCCTTCGACAGCGCCCGCTCGAGCTGCGGCAGTCGGCTTTTCGCGAGCAGCGCGTCGTCGCCGTTGACCTTCGCCAGCAACGCCTTCTGCGCGGACACCGCGAAGACCTGCGCCGGCGGGATGCTGAGGATCTGCGCGGAGCTTTTCACCTGGCGCGCAATCTCGGCATCGATCTCCGGCGGGGTTTTCAGCTCGTCCCACAGCCCGTCGATCTTGTTGAGGACGACGAGCCGGCCCTCCTTGGTCGCCGGGTCGACGCCGACCAGATGGTTCTGCCAGACGTCGACATCGGTGCGCGTGACGCCGGCGTCCGCGGCGAGGATGAACAGAATCGCGTGCGCGTTGGGCAGCAGGTTAAGCGTCAGCTCGGGCTCGGTACCGATCGCGTTCAAGCCGGGCGTGTCGAGGATAACCAGGCCTTGTTGCAACAGCGGGTGCGGGAAGTTGATCACCGCATGGCGCCAGCACGGGATGTCGACCGCGGCTTCGTCCGCCGCGGAAAACGGCGCGAGCACGTCGCCGTCGTCGTAGAGCCCGTACTTGCGCGCGAGAGCGATCGGCACGCGCTTGGTCTGCGACACCTGCGAGAGCACCTGGCTCATCTTGTCGGCCGAAGACAGATCGAGCGACAGCGTGACCCACTCGTCGGCGTAGTTCTTGAATTCAGCGACCGAGCCGTCGCGCGCGCGCGTCTCGATGGGAAGCAGGCGAATCGAGGGCGGCCGCGTCGGGTCGTACAACAGCTCGGTGGGGCACATGGTCGTGCGCCCGGCGGACGACGGCAACAGCCGCTGCCCGAAGTCCGCGAAGAAGATCGCGTTGATGAGTTCCGACTTGCCGCGCGAGAACTCGGCGACGAAGGCGATGACCAGCTTGTCCTGGTGCAGGCGCTGGAGGAGGTGCTGGACCTTGAGGTCGGCCTGCGCGTCAGCCAGGTCCTGCCGTGACAGCCACTCGTGCAGCCCCGAAATGCCGGCCGACAGCCGTCGCCGCCAATCGCTGTACGCCTCGAAGCGTGCGGCCAGCTCTCTGGAGTGCGTCATTGCGCCAGCCTCCCTTGGATCCCATCGTCACCCGCCGAATCGCAATGTAGCATAAATCGCGCCAAAACAAGGCTCTAGAACCCCGTTGCTCGACCCTTAGCGCTGGCAGCGCCAACAATAGTACGTCGCGCGGCCGCCCAGGCGCACCACCCGGATCGCCGCGCCGCAGATCCGGCAAGGCTCGCCCTCGCGAGCGTAGACGTAATAGTCGAGCTGAAAATAGCCCGGCTCGCCGCGGCTGTCGACGTAGTCGCGCAGCGTGCTGCCGCCTTTGGCGATCGCGTCGGCGAGCGTATCGCGCACGGCGGCGACCAGCCGCGCGAGCCGGGCGTGCGCGACGCGGTGTGCGGCCCGGCCCGGATGGATGCCGGCACGGAAAAGCGACTCGTTGGCGTAGATATTTCCCACGCCGACGACGAGGTGGCTGTCCATGAGCGCGAGCTTGATCGCGGCGCGACGGCCGCGCGTCGCGCGGTGGAGGTAGTCGGCATCGAACTCGGCCGCGAAGGGCTCGACGCCCAGCGCGGCGAGCAAACGGTGGTCGGATGCCGAGCCAGCCGACCAGAGTATCGCGCCGAAGCGCCGCGGATCGCGATAACGCAACAGGACCCCGTTGTCGAATTCGAGATCGACCTGATCGTGCGGTTGCCTGGGCGGCGGCTCGGTGAACACGCGCAGGCTACCGGTCATGCCCATGTGAACGATGAGGGTGTCCGCGCCGATCCGGAACAGCAGGTACTTGCCGCGGCGGTCGACCCGGTCGACGGTGCGTCCGATGAGACGGCGCGGGAGGTCGCGCGGAACCGGCCAGCGAAGGCGACGGTCGTACACCCTCACCGCCGTCACTTTCTGCCGTTCCACGTGCGGCGCGACGCCGCGCCGCGTCGTTTCGACCTCAGGGAGCTCGGGCATGGAACGCGCTGCGGCACGCAGCAGATTGTGGCTGCGCCGACTATACCCTAAGATGTCAAGTTGCCGACGGGCCGCCTAGCCCCCGGACCCGGCAGAAAGCGATTCGTAGCGTGCCTCTCCCCATCGTCTCTTCCGTCATTCGCGCCGCGCTGCTTGCGGTCATGCTGGCCGTGGCCGGCCCCGTGGTTCGGGCGCAGCCCGCGCCGGACGCCGCGACGCCGAAGCGGGACCCCGCCCCGGCGTTGAGTCCGGAGATCATGTACCGGATTCTCGTCGGCGACATCGCCCTCCAGCGCGGCGAGCCGGCGCTCGCCGCCCGTGCGTATTACGAGGCCGCGCGCGATGCGCAGGATCCGACGCTCGCGCGCCGAGCGACCGAAATTGCGCTCTTCGCGCGCCAGCGCGCGCTCGCGATGGATGCGGCGCAGCTCTGGCAGCAGCTCGACCCGGGTTCTGATCGCGCGCGGCAGATGGTGACGATGCTCGGCCAGCCCGGGGCGAGCGGAGACCTGAAGGGCGATCTCGAGCGCGTGCTCGCCGACGCCGCCGCGAACGGCAAGACGCTCGGCGACGCGTTCCTTCAGCTCAACCGCGCGCTGTCCGCGCAGGCCGACAAGACCCCCGTCTACCGGTTGATCACCGAGCTTGCGAAGCCCTACCCCGGTGTTGCCGAGGCTCACTTCGCGGTCGCGCTTGCGGGCTACAACACTGGGCTTGCCGATCTGGACATCTTCGCGGAGTCGACGCGCGCGATCGACCGGGCGCTTGAGCTCAAGCCCGGCTGGGAGCGCGCCGCGCTGGTCAAGGCGGATATTCTGGCCAAGAGCTCGCCCGAGAACGCGATCCGGTATCTCAATGCGTTTCTCGCCGACGCACCGGCTTCGCGCGCCGCGGGCGGTGCGCTCGCGCAGCTCTACGTCGAGCAGAAACGCTACGGCGAGGCGCGGGCGGTGTTCCAGCGGCTCCTCGACGCCGATCCTTCGGACCGCGAGTTGCAATACGCGGTGGCCGCGATCTCGGTGCAGATGAAGGATTATCCAACCGCCGAGCGGCTGTTCCAGGAGTTGAAGAGCGCGGGTTTCGGCGAGCCCGGCGCCGTCGCGTTCTATCTTGCGGAAATCGCCGAGGAGACGCGCCGCTACGACGACGCGCTGGCGCGCTATCGCGAAGTCACCGACGGCGACCGGGCGTGGCTCGCCAAGCTGCGCACCGCGGCGGTCATGGGCAAGCAGGGCAAACTGGAAGCGGCGCGGCAGTTCCTCGCCGCGCTCGACCCGGACGGGCGCGACCAGGAAATCCAGGTGACACAGGCCGAGGCGCAGCTGCTGCAGGACGCACGCGACTACCAGGGCGCGTACAAAGTGCTAAGCACGGCGCTGGCCGGGGAACCGGATTCGGCCGAGTTGCTCTACGACGTCGCGATGGTCGCCGAAAAGCTCGACCGGCTCGATGAAGTCGAGTCGCGGCTCAAACGCGTGATCGAACTTAAGCCGGACAACGCGCAGGCGTTGAACGCACTGGGCTACACGCTCGTCGATCGCACGCCGCGCGCGGCCGAGGGCATGAGGCTCATCGAGAAGGCGCACGCGCTCGCACCGGAAGACCCCTTCATCCTCGACAGCATGGGCTGGGCGCATTTCCGCACCGGCAACCTCGACGAGTCCGAGAAATTTCTGCGGCGCGCGCTCGCCGAACGCCCTGATCCCGAGATCGCCGCGCATCTGGGCGAGGTGCTGTGGGCCAAGGGCGAGCGCGGCCGCGCACAGGAAGTCTGGCAATCGCAGCTCAAGGAAACGCCGGACAACCCGGTGCTGCTCAACACGGTTCGACGTTTCGCGCCCTGACCGGCGCGGTCACTTTCATGCGTCGGCCAGGTGCGGCGATGCGGCGATCGATGACTCGCCTGTCCGCGGCTGCGCCAGCGCTGGTCGTGGTCGGTGCGTTGGCGGGCTGCGCTCCGGCGGCGTTCGAACGCGCGCCGGGGCAAGCTGCGCTGCCTCCCGTGCAGGAGGCTTTCGAGGCTTCGGGGCGCTTGAGCGCGCGGCACGGCACGGAGGCGTTGGCAGCCAACTTCCAGTGGCGGCATGCGAGCGAGCACGACGAGCTGGAGCTCGTCTCGCCGCTCGGCCAGACGATCGCGGTCCTCGCCGGCGACGGCACGAGTGTGCGGTTGCAGGCGGCTGACGGCCGAGTCTTCACCGCGGGCAATTGGACTGCATTGACCGAGCAGGGTCTGGGTTGGCCGCTGCCGGTCGACGGGCTCAAATATTGGATGCAGGGCGCCGCGCGCGTCGGGGCACCGTTCACCTCGGAAGCGGGCGAGGACGGTCGCGCGGCGGTGTTGCGCCAAGATGGCTGGACGATCGTCTATCAGGCGTACACGCAAACATCTGCCGCGGTCTGGAGGCCGTCGCGCATGACGGCAAGCTACCCTGACGTCGAGTTGCGTCTCGCCATCGATCGATGGCAGTGAGCGCGCCCGCAGTGTGGACGCTGCCGGCGCCGGCGAAGCTCAACCTGTTCCTGCACGTCACCGGCCGCCGGAGCGATGGGTACCATACGCTCGAAACGCTGCTCGTGCCGATCGACCGCTGCGATCGCATCACACTCGCGCTTCGCGCCGGGCCCGAGGTCGTGAGAACGCGCGGTGTCGCGCAGCTCGCGCCGGACGACGATCTGGCGGTTCGCGCGGCACGGCTGCTGCAGCGCCATTGCGGCGTCGCGCGCGGCGTCGCCATCGACGTCGAAAAGCGGATTCCCGTGGGCGGCGGTCTCGGGGGCGGCAGCTCCGATGCCGCGACGGTGCTGCTGGGCTTGAATCGTCTGTGGCAGCTTGGGCTGACGCGCCGCGCGCTCATGGCACTGGCGCTCGAGCTTGGCGCTGACGTGCCGTTCTTCGTCTTTGGTGAAGCCGCGCTCGCGCGAGGCGTTGGCGAGACGCTCGAACCCTTCAGCGTGCCGCCGACGTGGTTCGTCGTGCTGACGCCGCCGGTGGAGGTCTCGACCGCAGCGATTTTCGCGGCGCCCGAATTGACACGCCAGACCCGGTCCGCGAAAATAGAAGTGTTTTCCGAGGCGTACGGCGGCAACGATCTGGAGGCGGTTGCAGTTTCGCGATTCCCGGAGATCGCGGCCTGTCTCGGCGCGCTTTCGCGCGAAGCGCCGAGCGGAGTTCCGGTGGGGATGTCGGGCTCCGGGAGCAGCGTCTTCGCCGCGTTCGCCGAGGAGGACGCCGCTGTGCAAACATTATCGCGGGCGGGGCGTGCGGGTAGCGGCGCCGGGTTCGTGGCGCGGGCGCTCGATCGCCACCCGCTGCAGCATTTCGCCGCGCCCTGAGGGCGCAGACGCGACGGTTCCCTTGGGGAGTCGCCAAGTGGTAAGGCACCGGATTTTGATTCCGGCATTCGTAGGTTCGATCCCTACCTCCCCAGCCAATCACAGCCACCGGCGGGTCGCAGGTCGTGTCCCCGCCGGCGGCCGGTCCGACTGCAATCCAGGATCCCGCGATGGCGTTTGAGCGCATGCGCGTTTTCACCGGCAACGCGAACCCGAAGCTCGCGGAAGCGGTCGTACGGCACCTCAACATCAGTCTCGGGCGCTGCATCGTCGGCCGGTTCTCCGACGGCGAGGTGATGGTCGAGCTGCTGGAGAACGTGCGCGGACGCGACGTGTTCATCCTGCAGTCGACCTGCGCGCCGACCAACGACAACTTGATGGAAATCCTGGTGATGGTCGACGCGCTCAAGCGCGCCTCGGCGGGCCGCATCACCGCCGCGATACCGTACTTCGGTTACGCGCGTCAGGATCGGCGCCCGCGGTCGGCCCGCGTGCCGATCACGGCCAAGGTCGTCGCCGACATGCTCTCTTCGGTCGGCGTCAACCGGGTGATGACGATGGACCTGCACGCCGACCAGATCCAGGGCTTCTTCAACATGCCGGTCGACAACATCTACGCCACGCCGGTGCTGCTGGGCGATTTGTGGAAACAGAACTACGACAATCTACTCGTCGTCTCGCCGGACGTCGGCGGCGTCGTCCGCGCCCGGGCGATCGCCAAGCGGCTCGATTCGGACCTCGCGATCATCGACAAGCGCCGTCCGAAGGCGAACGTCGCGGAGGTCATGAACATCATCGGCGACGTCGAGGGGCGCACCTGCGTGATCATGGACGACATCGTCGACACCGCGAACACGCTGTGCAAGGCGGCGTCCGCGCTCAAGGAGAACGGCGCGCAGAAAGTGCTCGCGTATTGTACGCATCCGGTGCTCTCCGGCGGCGCGGTCGCGCGCATCGCCGAATCCGAGCTCGACGAGATCGTCGTCACCGACACGATCCCGCTGTCTGAGGAGGCGCGGGGATGCAAGCGCATCCGCGCGCTGTCCTGTGCCCAATTGCTCGCCGAGACGATGACCCGCATCTCCAACGAGGAATCGGTCAGCTCGCTATTCACGGAGTAGCGCCGCGAGCAGCGAGAGGGGACTCAAGGACGGTCGCGCGACGTCGTCGCGTTGAGTTATCGTCCCTTGCGCCCGGCTCGGGTCGCCTCCACTCGCTAAACGCTCGTGGAGCCTCGCTTCGCCTTGCCGGGCGCCCCGGTCGCGGCTCGCCCGCTTGCGGGGGTCGAGCGTCCGCGAGTCGGCGCCACGGCCGACGTGCGACGCGGCGTTTGTTCGATGCGGGTTTGAGGAGGCCGTCGCCGCGAGCCCGGCTTCACCTTGCGGCGATGCGCCGTTTTCACATATAATTCAAAGCTTTCCCCGGCGCGCCAGGCGCGCGGCGGGATTGTCGCCACCGCGGACGACCGGCGGGCCTTGAGCGCCCGACTTAGGAAGGCCGCAGACAAAGGAGCCGGAGCATGGCAAACGAATTCACCGCATTTCCGCGCGGCGTCGAAGGCCGAGGCGCGAGCCGGAGGCTGCGTCGCTCGGGCCGTGCGCCGGGCATCGTCTACGGCGGTGCCGCGCAGCCACAGCCGATCGAGCTCGATCAGAACGCGCTCGTGCACGCGCTCAAGAACGAGGCGTTCCACTCCTCGGTTCTCACGATGAAGCTCGATGGCCATTCGCAGCAGGTGCTGCTGCGGGACGTGCAGATGCATCCGTTCCGCAAGGAGGTGTTGCACGTCGATTTCCAGCGCGTCGACGCGAACCGCAAGATCCACATGAAGGTACCGCTGCACTTCATTAACGGCGAGAATGCGCCCGCGGTGAAGCTCGCCAGCGCGATCATCAGCCACGTGCTCACCGAGCTCGACGTCTCCTGTCTGCCGAAGGATCTCCCTGGGTTCATCGAGGTCGACCTGTCGGAGCTCGCGCTCAACCAGTCGATTCACGTCATCGATCTCAAGCTGCCCGGCGGCGTGACCGCGGTATCGCACGGCGGAATGAATCCGGTGGTCGCGACCGCGATCATTCCGAAGATCATCGCCGAGGTCGAGGAAGTCGCTCCGGAAGCCGAGCCCGAACCTGGAACACCCGAAGCCGAGGCGGCGGCTGCTGCTGCGGCGGCTGCGGCCGGAGAGAAGCCCGGCGAAGGCGCGGAGAAGGGCGCCGAAAAGGGCGCGGAGAAGGGGGCGGAAAAAGGCGCCGAGAAGGGGGCGGACCGCGGCTCCGGCAAGAAGGGCGACAAGAAATAACCGGGCGCGTGCCGCGACAAAGCCCGCCGGGCTTTAATCCGGCGGGCTTTTTTGTTCGAGCGCTTTGTTGTTCGAACGCGGCCAAGACTCCTACCGCCATGGCACTCCCACTGCGCCTGATCGTCGGGCTCGGCAATCCCGGCCGCCAACACGCCGCCACGCGCCACAACGCGGGTGCCTGGTTCGTGGAGCGCCTCGCGGGCGCGCTGCGACTCGCGCTTCAGTCCGAGAGCCGGTTCCACACCCTGGTTGCGCGCGGCCACGCGACGGATGGCGGCGACTTCAGGCTTGCGCTGCCGCAGAGTTACATGAACGAAAGCGGGTACCCCGTTGCCGCGCTTGCCCGGTTCTACCGCGTCTCGCCGCCGGAGATTCTCGTCGCGCACGACGATCTCGACTTGAAGCCCGGCAGCGTGAAGCTCAAGCTCGGCGGCGGCAGCGCCGGACACAACGGGCTCAAGGATGTCGTCGCGCAATTGGGCGGCGGCGAGTTCTGGCGCTTGCGGCTCGGCATCGGGCATCCGCGCGATGCCGAGCTCTCGCAGCAGGAAGTCGTCGACTACGTCCTGCATCCGCCACGCGCCGAGGAGAAGGCGCTGATCGACGATGCGATCGGACGCGCGCTGGCCATCTGGCCGCAGCTCGCCGCAGGCGATACCGAGCGGGCGATGCTCGAGTTGCATAGTCGGCCGCGACCACCCGCACCGCCGCCCCCGTCCGTGAGGGAGCCGTGAGTCGCTTGGCGACCGCAGAGAGGTGCGGCGCATGAGCCTGCGCTGCGGCATCGTGGGGTTGCCCAACGTCGGCAAGTCGACGCTATTCAACCGTCTGACGCGGACGCGCCAAGCCATCGTCGGTGACGAGCCGGGGATCACTCGCGATCGCAACTACGGCCGGTCAGAGTGGC
>JBGPYP010000284.1:0-3585 GCA_041493285.1 Casimicrobiaceae bacterium | reverse complement strand
GGACGATGTCGCCCGGCTTGGTCGCGCGACCGCTCGGCATGTTCTCGCAGGCGGCGACGAGGCCGACCAGATTGATTTTGGCCTTGAGCTCGGCGACCGCGCGAAACGTGCCGATGACGCTGGCCGCCCCGCACATGTCGAACTTCATCTGGTCCATGTCGAGCCCCGGCTTGAGCGAAATGCCTCCGCTGTCGAAGGTGATGCCCTTGCCGACCAGAACCAGCGGCTTCTGCTTCTTGCCCGCGCCGTTGTACTCGAGCACGATGAACTTGGGCGGCTGCGCGCTGCCGGCGGTGACCGACAGGAACGAGCCCATCTTGAGTTCTTCCAGCTGCGGCCGGTCGAGCACCTGGCAGCCGAATCCGAGCTCCTTGGCGAGCGCCTGCGCGCGCTCGGCGAGGTAGCTCGGCGTGCAGATGTTCCCGGGCAGGTTGCCCAGATCGCGCGCGAGGTTCATGCCGTGCGCGATCGCGAGGCCGCGCGCGGCGGCGGCTTCGCCCGCGGCGAGGTCGCTGCGCTGCGGGACCGAAAGTGTGAGCTTGCGCAGCGGTCGGCGGACCTCGGCCGGCTGGCTTTTCATCTCGTCGAAGCGATAGACCGCTTCCATCGCCACGACGACCGCGTGCTCGACGCGCCAGGCGACCTCGCGCCGCTTGACCTTTTCCTCGGTCAGGTAGATCACGGCCTCATATGACCCGGTTTCGTTGAGCAGATGTACCGCGGAGCGCATCGCGGTCCGGAACTCGCGCTCGCGGAAGTCGCGCTCCTTGCCGAGACCGACCAGCAGCACACGGTCGGCAAGCGTGCCGCGCACGTTGTGCAGCAACAGCGTGCTATCCAGTTTCCCCTCCATATCGCCGCGGCGGATGATCTCGCTGATGTATCCCCCCGACGCGCGATCGATGAGTTCCGCGGACAGGCTCGGCTTGCGGTTGTCGAACACGCCGACGACGACGCAGGCGCTGCGCTGTTTCTCCGGGCTGCCGCTTTTTATGGTAAATTCCATCGCCGCTCCCACGTCCGTTTAGTTGGCCTTAGCATGGCCTTTAGGCGGTATAAGCGGCATTATCGGCAAATCAGCCCGAAAAAGTCAAAATTTTTCCGCCGTCATGGTCTTCCGCCGCAGCCTGGTGCGAGAACTGACCGCGACTGCGGTCGCCCTCTTCGTCGTCCTTCTCGGGATCCTGTTCACCAACTTGGTGTTGCGGTTGCTGGCCCGCGCCGCGGGCGGAACCATCGCCGCGGAGGGCATCCTGGCGCTGCTCGGCTTCAATGCGCTCTTCTACTTCAACATCCTGCTGTCGGTCGCGCTGTTCGTCACGGTGCTGCTGACGCTGTCGCGCTGGTACCGCGACAGCGAGATGATCGTGTGGTTTACGTCCGGTCAGGGGCTCACTGCATGGCTCAAGCCGATCCTGCTCTTCGCGACCCCGTTCCTGGTGGCGATCGTCGTCCTGTCGCTATGGCTTTCGCCCTGGGCCGAACGGCGCCGGCTGGAGTACGAGCGGCAAATGGAGTCACGCGACGAGGTCGCGTTGCTCGCACCGGGACTGTTCAAGGAGTTCCGCCAGGCCCGGCTGGTCGTGTTCATCGAGAGCATCAACAGTTTCGACAACACGATCCGCAACATCTTTCTGCACTCGATCGACAACGGGAAGGACGTCACGACCGTCGCCCGGTCGGGCTTCCTCGAGGACGCGGCGAACGGCGATCGCTTCATCGTGCTCAAGGAAGGGCGGCGCTACGAAGGCCTGCCAGGAACCGCGGAGTTCCGCAGCATCGAGTTCGAGCGCCTCGGCCGGCGTATCGAGCCGGCCGAGGTGCGTGCGACCCCGCTGTCGCTCAAAGCGCTTCCCACCGAGGCGTTGATCGCTAGCAGCGGCGCGCCCGAACGCGCGGAGCTGTTCTGGCGGCTTTCGGTGCCGATCAGCGCCTTCGTGCTGGTGATGCTCGCGATCCCGCTGTCTTACGTCAATCCGCGCATGGGCCGCTCGTTTAACCTCATCGCAGCGGCGTTCCTCTACATGGTCTATAGCAACTGCCTGAACATCGTCCAGAGCGTCATCGCGCAAGGGCGGCTGTCGATGCCGGGAGGGCTGCTCCTCATCCACACGGTTGCGGTTGCCGGGGTCGTCGTCCTGTTCTGGAACCGGTTATCGGTGTTCGGCTTGTTCCGCCGCCGGCTGGCGCGGGCATGAAGACGCTCTCGCGCTACATCGGCCGCGAAGTTCTGTACGCGACGATCCTGATCTTCGCCGCGCTGTTGAGCCTGTTCGCATTCTTCGACCTGATTCACGAGCTGGGCAACGTCGGCAAGGACGGCTACCCGCTCGGCCGCGCGTTGTTGTTCGTCGGCCTGTCGATCCCGGGCCACGTCTACGAACTCGTGCCCACCGCGGCGCTGATCGGGACGCTGTTCGCGATCGCCCAGCTGGTCGCGAACTCGGAATACACCGTTATGCGCACCTCGGGCGCATCGCTCACCCAGATCACGTTCTCCATCGTCCGGGTGGGAATCCCGCTGGCGATCGCCACCTTCCTTGCCGGCGAGTTCCTCGCTCCGCCCGCGGAGCGTCTCGCGCAACAGGTGCGCGTGCAGACGCAGGGCCAGTCCAACCGCATCGTCGCGCAGCAGTTCGAGTCGGGCTTCTGGTTCCGCCAGGACCTGCCGGTGTCGACCTTCGTCAACATCAAGAGTCTGGTGAGCGACGCCGGGGAGACCAAGCTCCTCGGCGTGCGCATGTACGAGTTCGACCGCGAGCTGCGGCTCAAGGCGCTGCGCGTCGCCGACTCCGGCACTTTTGTCACCGACGGCCTGTGGCGGCTCAAGAGCGTGCAGACCACGTCGCTCGGCCCGGACGGCGCCAGCGTCGCGCACGCCGATCAGTTCGACTGGGAAACGGTGTTGAAGCCGTCGATCCTGACGGTCTACCAGGTCGCACCGGAGAAGCTGGAGTTGCTCACGCTCTATGACAACATCCGCGTCCTGGGCAGCAACCAGCAGAAGACCTCGCGCTTCGAGATCGCGCTCTGGAACAAAATGTTCTATCCGGCGGCGGTCGTGGTGATGATGGTGCTGGCGCTGCCGTTCGCGTACTTCCAGCGCCGCGCCGGCGGGATAGGCTTCCGCATCTTCGCGGGCACGATCCTCGGGCTGGTGTTCTTCCTGCTCGGGCGCCTGTTCGCGTATGTCGGCGTGATCAACGACTGGCCGCCGCTGTTTTCGGCTGCGTTTCCGGTGTTCGCGTTCGTGACGGTCGCGGCGACGATGCTGTGGTGGCTGGAACGACGCTGACAAACCGGTTGCGCACGAAAAAATCCCCGCCGCAGCGGGGACTCTCTCGACTTCTGCCGGAACGGTTCAGGATGCCGGCGGCACCACGCTGACGACCATCTTCTGGCCGGCGCCCTTGACCTTGAACTCGACCCTGCCTTCCACGAGCGCGAACAGCGTGTGGTCCTTGCCGATGCCGACGTTGACGCCGGGATGCACCTTGGTCCCGCGCTGGCGGACGATGATCGCGCCGGCGCTGATCGGCTCGCCGCCGAACGCCTTCACCCCGAGGCGCTTGGACTGAGAATCGC
>JBGPYP010000163.1:0-5904 GCA_041493285.1 Casimicrobiaceae bacterium | reverse complement strand
CTGCACCTGGAACAGCCTGGCGTCTTCCGCCTCAAGACGCCGCCGCTGCCCGCGCCCTGGCACCTTGCGGTGGCGCTGCTCACCGTGCGCGGGCTGTCGCGGCACGAGCGGCTGTCCACCGTCGCGTTCGTGCGTCGGCTGCGGCGCAGTGGCTATCGCTGCGCCACGCAGTTGACCGTCGGCGCGCTCCTCGCCGATCAACCCGATGCCGCCGTGACGCACCTTTGGGAGCCACTGTGCGTTGCGGCGCTCAACACGCCGATCGCTGCGGCGTCGGCGCAGATGTTCCTCAACCTCCTGCGCGCGGCGTTCGCGGCGCACGCGCGCGACTCCGACGTGCTGGTGCCGCGCGTCGATCTCACGGCGCTCTTCCCCGCGCCGGCCGCCGCGTACATCGAGGCGCGCGCGGGCGAGGTTCGCTTGGGGGAGGCGGTGAGCCGTGTCGCGGCGCTCGCGGACGGCGTGAGCGTCGCGACCAACGTGCGCGAGGAGCGTTTCGTCGCCGCGCTCATCGCCGTCGGCCCGCACCAGCTCGCGCATCTTCTCGCGCCTTGGGCAGGCGCCGCGTCCGTCGCGGTCGCGCAGGTCGCGGCCTTCGCCTACGAGCCGATTTACACGACCTACCTCGACTACCCGAGGCCGCTGGCCTCGCCGCTGCCCATGCTCAAGCTCGACGATGATCCGGGCCAGTGGCTGTTCGACTGCGGCCAACTCCGCGGCGCATCGGGGCTTGCGGCGGTCGTCATCAGCACGGACGTGGCGGCGGCACGCGTCAAGCACGGCGTCCTCGCGCAGGCGATCGACGCGCAACTCCGCCGGTTGATCCCGGATCTGCCGCCGCCCGTGTGGGCGCAGACGATCGCCGAGCGCCGCGCGACCTACGCCTGTGTGGCCGGGCTCGCGCGGCCGGAGTCTGGAGCGCTTCAACCGCGGCTCTATCTCGCCGGCGATTTCACCGACGCCGAGTTCCCCGCCACGCTGGAGGCGGCGACGCGCAGCGGCGTCGCCGCGGCGCGACAGCTTCTGGCGACGCGCTCGTAAGGGCAGGCGCCCCGAGCGCTCGGAGGGCCGCCTCCTCCAGCGCTCCCCGACCGCGGGAGGTAGCGTGTCGGCGGCTGCGCTGATTCGCGGACGCTCGACCCCCACGCGCTTCGCGCGCGGGGCGACCGGCGAGGCGGAGCGAGGCTCCGGGAGCGAAGCGAGTCGAGGCGACCCGAGCCGGGCGCGAGGGCCGACCCACTCAGAGCGGCACTATCGTGCGACCGTCCCGGAGGCCTCTCTCGCTGTTCACAGCGCTTTCGCCCGAGCTCGCAGCACGAACTTCTGGATTTTCCCGGTCGAGGTCTTGGGCAACAAATCGAAGACGATCGTGCCCGGTGCCTTGAAGTGCGCGAGGTGATCGCGGCACCAGGCGATCAGGTCCGCGGCGGTCACGGCGCTCGCGCCGGGCTTTAGCGTCACGAACGCACACGGCGACTCGCCCCATTTCGGGTCGGGCCGCGCGACAACCGCAGCCTCCATGACCTGCGGGTGGCGATACAGGCATTCCTCGACTTCCAGCGAGCTGATGTTCTCGCCGCCGGAGATGATGATGTCCTTGGCGCGATCTTTGACCTCGATATAGTTGTCCGGATGCCACACCGCGAGATCGCCGGTGTGGAACCAACCGGCGCGGAACGCTGCCTGCGTAGCCGCTTCGTTCTTCAGATAACCCTTCATCACCGTGTTTCCGCGGAGCATGACCTCGCCCAGAGTCGTCCCATCGCGCGGGACTGGCACGTGCGTCTCGGCATCGGCGACGGTGAGCTGCGCGAGCGCCGGCATCGGCACGCCCTGGCGCGCCATCTGCCGCGCGCGCTCGGGCAGCGCGAGTTCGCGCCAGCTCTCCTGCGCCGCGCACAGCGTGGCTGGGCCGTAGGACTCGGTCAGACCGTAGAGATGCGTCACGCGAAACCCCATCTTTTCCATCGCCTCGATCACCGGCGACGGCGGCGCGGCGCCGCCCGTCGCGACCTCGACGGTGTGCTCGAAGGAGAGCTTCGCTTCCGCGGGCGCGTGCACGAGCATGTTAAGCACGATCGGCGCGCCGCAAAGATGCGTGACGCGATGGTCGCGAATCGCCGCGAAGACCGGCGCCGGGTCGACTCGCCGCAGGCACACGTGCGTTCCGCCCGCCGCGGTCACGGCCCAGGTGTAGGTCCAGCCGTTACAGTGGAACATCGGCAGTGTCCACAGATAGACGCTGTCGGCTTTGAGGCCGAACGCGAGCGCGTTGGCGAGCGCGTTGAGATACGCGCCACGATGATGGTAGACCACGCCCTTAGGATCGCCGGTCGTGCCCGACGTGTAGAGAAGCGAGAGCGAGTCCAACTCGTCGTCGGGCCCGGGCCAGGCAAATCCGGGATCGCCTTCGGCGAGCAGAGCCTCGTAACGCACGGACCCAAGCGCCTCGCCGCGCGGTCCTTCGGGGTCGTCGATGTCGACGACGAAAAGCTCATGTCGAAGCTCTCCCAGCGCGGCCTTGACCGTCGGCGCGAACTCCGCGTCGGTGATAAGCGCTTTCGCCTCGCCGTGCGCCAGGCAGAACGCGATCGTCCTAGCGTCGAGGCGATAGTTGAGTGCGTTGAGGACCGCGCCCAGCGCCGGCACCGCATAGTGCGCCTCGAGCAGCGCGGGTACGTTCGGCGCCATCACGGCGACGGTGTCGCCGCGGCCGATCCCGCGTGCCTCCAGAGCCGACGCGAGACGCCGGCAGCGCGTCTCGAACTCGCGGTACGTGTACGCGAGCGAGCCGTGGCGGACTGCGATCTTCTCGGGCCAGATGAATGCGCTGCGCTCGAGGAACTGGACGGGGGATAGCGGCACGTAGTTCGCCGCGTTTTTCGGCAGCTCGGCTCCCGCTATCCGCTCGTCGCCGATCACAGCGCGATCCTCACGCCGCGGGAGCACGGTCGCCCGGCCCGAGCGAGCGCTGCATCAATACCACGTCGAGCCAGCGGCCGAACTTGTTGCCGACGCTGCTCAGGATGCCCACGTGGCCAAAGCCCAGGGCGGCGTGCAGCCGGATCGACGGTTCGTTCTCTGCATCGCCTATCACGGCGACCATCTGCCTCGCACCTGCGTGTTCCGTCGCGTCGATCAGTGCCGCAAGCAGTGCGCGTCCGACGCCACGACCCAGCGCGCCGTTGTGAACATAGACCGAGTCCTCCACCGTGTGTCGGTACGCCGGCCGTGGCCGGTACGGCGCGGCATAGGCATAGCCGATCACCTCGCCGTGAACAATAGCGACCAGGTACGGGAATCCGCACGCACCGACCTCGCGCCACCGGCGCGTCATCTCGGCCGTGTCCGGAGCGTCGATCTCGAAAGTGGCCGTGCCGGTACGAACGTGGTGGCCATAGATCGCCGTCACCGCGGCGAGATCCCCCTCGGCAGCCACGCGCAGCGCAATGGAAGCGGGCGAGTTCACCGGGCGCCGCGGCTGCTGCCCGGACGGTCGCGCAGCAGTCGCTGCTGCTCGCGCTTCCATTCGCGCTCCTTGATCGTCGCGCGCTTGTCGTATTGCTTCTTGCCGCGCGCCAGTCCGATCTCTATCTTGATGCGGCCCTTGCTGAAGTGGAGGTTGAGCGGGGTCAGCGTATAGCCCGCGCGCTCAACCTTGCCGATCAGCCGGTTGATCTCGGGACGGTGCAGCAGAAGCTTCCGCGTGCGCGTCGGGTCGGCCCGGATGTGCGTCGACGCGGTCGGCAGCGGCGTCACGTGCGCGCCGAGGAGTACGATCTCGCCGTTCTTGACCACCACGTACGCTTCTTTCAGCTGCGCGCGTCCGGCGCGGATGGCCTTCACTTCCCAGCCTTGAAGTGCGAGCCCGGCCTCGAATTTCTCCTCCACGAAATAGTCGTGATAGGCTTTTTTGTTCTCGGCGATGCTCATCGTGTTAACGAACCTCTGAATAAGCCCCGTGTGGCCGCGACGGAGGTTTTCCGGGATTGAGATGCCCCATTTGCCAACTGGGGCGACGCGAAGCCCATGGCAGCCCCTCTGGGCGAGCGGCGCGACAGCAGATCGCCGGCGCAGTCGGCAGCTGAGCCCCGTCCGTTCGAGTTTCGACGCAATGGCCTCATCTGCGTTGTTGCGCGGCTTGCGAATAGGATGAACTATTCGCTGCGCGCGCGGTTGGCAACCGAGACCTGGCATCTGAAGCCATTGCGCCCGAAACGCGGCTCATATGGGGCCTGCTCAGAGGCTCCTAAAAAATCGCCGCGGGTTCCCGCGGCGAGATTTCGCAACGCTGCGCAAGAGCTCGGCCCAGCTCGCGTTAATGTTTCATCACCACCGCAGATTCCGCGACCGGCGTCGCAGGAACGGCCGCGGTTTCGGCAGCCGGCGCGTCGACGGCCGGCTCGGGTTGACGCTCCAGCGCCAGCTCGAGCACCTGCTCGATCCAGCGCACCGGGTGGATGTCGAGCCGGTTCTTGATCTCGTCCGGAATCTCGGTCAGATCCTTGACGTTCTCCTCCGGGATCAGGACCTGCCTGATCCCGCCGCGCCCGGCGGCGAGCAGCTTTTCCTTCAGCCCCCCGATCGGCAGCACCTCGCCCCGCAGCGTGATCTCGCCGGTCATCGCGACGTCGGCGCGCACCGGAATCCCGGTCAGCACCGACACCATCGCCGTGCTGATCGCGATGCCCGCGCTCGGGCCGTCCTTCGGCGTCGCGCCTTCGGGCAGGTGAATGTGCAGATCGGTCTTCTGATAGAAGTCCGGCGGAATCCCGAGCTGCTTGCTGCGGTGACGCACGACCGAAAGCGCCGCCTGGATCGACTCGTTCATGACGTCGCCGAGCTTGCCGGTCGTCGTCGTCTTGCCCTTGCCTGGCAACGACACCGCCTCGATCGTCAGCAGATCGCCGCCGACTTCGGTCCACGCGAGCCCGGTCACCTGGCCGATCTGATTCTTCTTCTCGGCGATGCCGTAGGTAAACTTGCGCACCCCCAGATACTTGTCGAGGTTCTTGGCATTGACTTCGACAGGGCCCTTGGCGGCGCGGGGCTTGCCTTCGCTCGCCTTGAGCAACAGGCCCTTCACCACCTTGCGGCATATTTTTGAGATGTCGCGCTCGAGCGCGCGAACCCCCGCTTCGCGCGTGTAGTAGCGCGTGATGTCGCGCAGCGCGGACTCGGCGATGTGCAGCTCGTTCTCCTTGATCCCGTTGTTCTTGATCTGCTTCGGGACCAGGTACTGCTTGGCGATCGCGATCTTCTCGACCTCGGTGTAGCCGGACAGCCGGATGACTTCCATCCGATCGAGCAGCGCCGGCGGAATGTTGAGCGTATTTGCCGTCGCGACGAACATCACGTCGGATAGATCGAATTCGACTTCGACGTAGTGGTCGACGAAGGTGTTGTTCTGCTCGGGGTCGAGCACCTCCAACAAAGCGGAGGACGGATCGCCGCGGAAATCCATGCCCATCTTGTCGACTTCGTCGAGCAGGAACAGCGGGTTGCGCACGCCGACCTTGGTCATGTTCTGCAGGATCTTGCCGGGCATCGACCCGATGTACGTGCGCCGATGGCCACGGATCTCCGCTTCGTCGCGCACGCCGCCGAGCGACATGCGCACGAACTTGCGGTTGGTCGCGCGCGCCATCGACTGGCCGAGCGAGGTCTTGCCCACGCCAGGGGCGCCGACCAGGCACAGGATGGGGGCCTTCAGCTTGTCCACGCGCTGCTGCACGGCCAGGTACTCGACGATGCGCTCCTTCACCTTCTCCAGCCCGTAATGGTCCTCTTCGAGGATGGTTTCGGCCCGCGCCAGGTCGGAGCTGATCTTGCTCTTCTTCTTCCACGGCAAGCCGACCAACGTCTCGATGTAGTTGCGGACCACGGTGGCCTCGGCCGACATGG
>JBGPYP010000208.1:0-4736 GCA_041493285.1 Casimicrobiaceae bacterium | reverse complement strand
GGGCCGCGCGAACCGTAGACCGCCGAAGGCCAGGCCGGTGAGCGCGGCCATAGGCGCGCATCCGGGGTCGCGCGCTTCGTGCCTCCGCCCTCCTGCGCGCCCCTGCTCCACGCCGGGCGCAAGGGCCGACGACTCAACCTTAGGCATTCGCTCAACCGTATCGAAGGCCCTTTGCCGTGGGCTCGTGCCGTTAGGCGTCCTTCAGCGGCATGGTGTACATCGTCATTGGCAGCCCCGAGTTCTTGTCGAAGATCGCTCCGGCCTCGACCCCGGCCTTGGCGACCGCAGTCGCGGTGCGCAAGCGGCCGTAGAGCGCCTGCATCGCGCCCAGCGCGAACTCCCGGCCGGAGCCGACGGCCCAGAACTGCGTGTACTCGAACACCTCGCGCATCGAATACACGCCGAAGATGCCGTTGCCGTTGGCGATCACCGCCTGGATCTGCGTCGATTCGTAGGGATCGTCCTCCTCTTCCTTGGGGTTGAGGAAATGCTGATCCTTGAGGATCGGGTGCAGCTTGCGAAAGGTCTCGAAGATCGCGGCCTTGCTGCCGAAATCCAGATCCTTGTGCTGCGCGAGCAGGCTCTCGAACACGAGCTGATGCGCGGCGCTGCCGCACAGCCCGACGTAGGTATCGCGGTAACGCACGATCTTGTCGTAGATGCGGTCGAACTCCGCGGACAGCCGCGTGTCGCCGAAGGTCGTCAGCGAATCGGCGGCGATGGCGACTTCGTTGTGCTTGCGGACGACGACGAGCGTGGTCATGGCGAGTGGAGAAAGCGGATTGCGCGGCGTCTCGACCGGAATCGCCGGGCGTCGCGCGATGTCGAAGCAACGGGATGCGGTAATTATACCGCGAGCGGCCTGCTCATCGGGGCGACGATAGCATGTTGACCGGCGGGACGTCCGCCGGCGTCCACATCCGATGCGCCCAGCGCCAGAATTCGGCAAGCGACGCTGGCGGCGCGAACGGCTCCCGCTGGCCGAGGAACTCCCACGCCCGCAGGAGCGTTGGCAGCGGATCTATCGCAAGCGGCACCGCTCCCGTCTGCTTGGAGAGCTTCTCGCCGCTGGGCAGGATCGCAATCGGGTGGTGGAGGTACGAAGGCGTCGCCAACCCGAGCTGGCGCTGCAACCAGATCTGGCGCGGAGTCGATGCCAGGAGATCCGCGCCGCGCACGACGTGCGTGATGCCCTGCGCGGCATCGTCGACGACGACCGCGAGCTGATACGCGAACATGCCGTCGGCGCGCCTGACAATGAAATCGCCAATATCGCGCTCGAGCCGTTGCTCGTGCCATCCCTGCAGACGATCGCGGAACCCGATCACTTCGTCGGTCACGCGCACTCGCCACGCTTTGGCCTCGCGGCCGGACGTGACGCCGTTGCGGCAGGTTCCGGGATAGACGCGTTCGCCGCCGGCACCGAGCGGTGCGGCCTCGAGCTCCTTGCGCGTGCAGGCGCACGCGAAGGCTTGTCCCTGCGTGGCGAGTCGCTCGAGCGCCGCTTGGTAGAGCGCGCCGCGAGCGCTCTGGCGGACGACCTCGCCGTCCCACTCGAAACCGTACGCTTCGAGCGTGGCGAGAATCGCCGTTGCGGCGCGATCGCGGCTGCGCGGCTCGTCGACATCCTCGATTCGCACCAGCCACTCGCCGCCGGCGGCGTGTGCGTCGCAGTAGCTCGCGACCGCGGCGATGAGCGAGCCGAAATGCAGCGGGCCGGTCGGCGAGGGCGCGAAGCGGCCGCGGTAGCCCGTCCCGCTTCGTTTCACCTTGAACTATTGGTATTCGCGCCGAGCCGCGCGGCGTCGGCGCTGCCGCTCACGGACGATGGATTCCACGCCCAGCGCCGGTGCATCGCCGCGAGCACCGCGTTGGGATATTCGGGGCGGCCCAGACTTCCGTTATAGCGGCCGAGCGCGCGGTAGAGATCGCCGTTCTCGCGGTCGAGGTAATAACGCAGTATCGTGCAACCGTAACGCAGGTTGGTGCGCAGGTTGAATAGATCGTGCTCCGGGTTGCCGATCTGCTGCACCCAGAATGGCATCACCTGCATGTACCCTCGCGCCTGCGCGCCCGACACGGCGTACTTGCGGAAATTGCTCTCGTGCTGGATCAACCCGAGCACGAGCTGCGGATCGAGCCCGGCGCGCGATGCCTCGTACTGCACGGTCACGAGGAAGTCGCGGCGTACCTGCGCGTCGGCCATCTTCGGCGCGAGGCGGGAAGACATGTCCGCAAGCCACGACCAGCCTTCGGCGGCGGTCGCGAACACGAGTTTCGGCGCCGGGTAGTCGCTCACCGAGCGGTGAAGCGAATTCTGCACGTTGGCGGCAAGCGCTTCCTCGACCTGCGCTCCGGCGCGCGCCGCAGCCGGCATGATCGCCAGGATTGTCGCGAGCGCGACGCGTGCGAGTAGCCCTCGGGTAGTGTATGAGGCGGACGCGATCGTTCTCATGGCAGTGCTTGAGCAAGCTTGCCGCGCACCTGCGCGACGCTTTCCTTTACGGGCATCGCCGTCGGAGCGCTGTCGCGGCGGCCCTGATATTCGACGTTGCCGTCCTTGAGCCCGCGTTCGCCGACCGTGATCCGGTGCGGAATGCCGATCAGCTCGAGGTCGGCGAACATGACACCGGGGCGCTCGCCGCGATCGTCGAGCAACACCTCGACGCCGGCGGCTTCCAGTTCGTCGTGCAGGCGATCCGCCGCGGAGCGCACCGTTTGGCTGCGCTCATATCCAATGGGCGCTATCGCGACCGTGAACGGGGCGAGCGGTTCGGGCCAGATTATTCCGCGCTCGTCGTTATTCTGCTCGATCGCCGCCGCGACCACGCGCGTGACACCGATCCCGTAGCAACCCATCTCCATGACTCGCGGTTGACCGCCCGCATCGAGAAAAGTTGCGCCCAACGCCTGCGAATACACAGTCCCCAGCGCGAAGACATGGCCGACTTCGATGCCGCGCATGATCTCCAGCACGCCCTTGCCGTCCGGCGACCGGTCGCCGGCGACGACGTTGCGCAGGTCGGCCACGAGATCGGGCTCGCGGCAGTCACGGCCGAAGTTGACGCCCCGCAGGTGATAGTCGACCTCGTTCGCGCCGCAGACGAAATCGCTCATCACTGCGACGGTCCGGTCGACGATCAGCGGCATGTCGACGGGAACGCCGACCGGTCCGAGATAGCCGGGCGGGCAGTTCGTCGCCGCAAGGATCTCCGCATCGTTCGCCCAGCGAAACTCGGCCAGCCCCGGCACCTTGCCTGCCTTGATCTCGTTCAGGCTGTGATCACCACGAATGAGCAGCATGTGCACCTTGCCGCCGGCGCTGAGCATGATGCATTTCACCGTGCGCCCCAGCGGCAGGTGCAGCAGCTCAGCGACCTGCTCGCACGTCGACAGCCCCGGCGTCGCCACCTTCTGCAGCGGCTCGGCCGGCGCGGCGCGATGCGCGGCGGGCTGAACCGCTTCGGCCAACTCGACGTTCGCAGCATAGTCCGAACTCGGGCACCACGCGATCGCGTCTTCCCCGGACTCGGCGAGCACCTGGAACTCGTGCGATGCCGAGCCGCCGATCGGCCCGGTGTCGGCCGCGACCGGACGGAACTTCAGGCCCAGCCGGGTGAAAATCCGCACGTACGCGTCGTACATCGCCTGGTAGGACGTGAGCATCCCCGCTTTGTCGGCGTCGAACGAGTACGCGTCCTTCATGATGAACTCGCGCGAGCGCATGACGCCGAACCGCGGCCGGACCTCGTCGCGGAACTTGTTCTGAATGTGGTAGAAGTTGACCGGCAGCTGCTTGTAGCTCTTCAGTTCCTTGCGCGCGATATCGGTGATGACCTCTTCCGAGGTCGGCTGAATCACGAAGTCGCGCTGGTGGCGGTCCTTGATACGCAGGAGGTCGGGACCGTACTTGTCCCAGCGCCCGGATTCCTGCCACAGCTCCCCCGGCTGTACGACGGGCATCAGCAACTCGATCGCGCCGGCGCGATTCATCTCCTCGCGCACGACCGCCTCGACCTTGCGCAGCACGCGCAGTCCCAGCGGCATCCAGGTGTAGATGCCGGCGGCGAGCCGCTTGATCATGCCGGAGCGCAGCATCAGACGGTGACTGGCGAGCTCGGCTTCGGCCGGAGCCTCCTTCAGCGTCGACAGAAAAAACCGCGATACGCGCATGATTTATCTTGCTTTTCGGCAAACGCGTATTTTACGGCAAACAGGCAGAGACTGCCGCCCGCGGCCGCGACCAAGCGGTGCAGTGCGACTACTTCTTGGCCAAGGGCTTGCGGTTTCGTCGCTCGGCCTCGTCTGCTTCGGCGAGCTTCTCCTGCGCGTCGGCGTCGCGCCCAAGGGTCAGGAGCGCCTCCGCCCAGCCGCGATACGCGGGCGGATACGCGGGATCGACGCGAATGGCGACGGCGTAGCGCGCCAGCGCTTCCTCGGTGCGCCCGAGCGCGTGGAGCGCCCGCGCCCAGCCGGTGTGTGCCTGCGGGTACAGCGGATCGATCGCGACGGCGCGCACATATTGCTCGAGCGCAGGCTCGGCCTCGCCCTGCGCGAGCAGTGCATCCCCCTTGCCGTACGCTGCATCGCCGGCGCCTGGCGAATCGACGAGCGCTTCGTCGAAGTTTACGGCCGCCCGCCTCGCGTCGCCTGCAGCGAGCTGCGCGAAGGCCAGTCCCTTGAGCGCCTCCTCGGTCCGACCCGCGCGCTCGATCTCACCGCGTGCAACGCCTAGC
>JBGPYP010000268.1:0-3786 GCA_041493285.1 Casimicrobiaceae bacterium | reverse complement strand
CTTCGGCTCGAAGCTGCGCGATCGCACCACCGGCGTCGAAGCCTGGCCCGGGTCGGCGCGGATGATCCTGTTCGACGACTACCGCCATCTCGCGCTCGATTTCGACCGGACGACGCTGGCCGTACGGCCCGACAATCTCGAGGCGTCCGACATCGCCGATGCCGCGCTCGGCCAGGACTTCTATGGCAAGCTCGTCGAGACCTTGCGCGACTTCGGCGGCTACGTGCGCGGCAGCGTCGGCGTTCCTCCGAAGCCAGGCGAGCGCCGCTATTACATCTATGCCTACGACTGGCGCCAGGACAACGTCGAGGCGGCGCGCGGGCTCGACCGGCTGATCGAGGCAATCCGGCGCGATTATGGCGCCCCCACGCTCCGCGTCGACATCGTCGCACACAGCATGGGCGGGCTCATCGCGCGCTACTACCAGCGCTACGGGACCGAGGACGTGCTCGATGGACGCGAGTCGCAAATCACGCTCTATGGCTCGACGCGCGTGCGCAAGCTCATCCTCCTCGGCACCCCGAACATGGGTTCCGTGTCGTCGCTGCACGCATTCCTCATCGGTGAAGCGATCGGCTTCGAGCGCATCCCGCAGGAAGTGCTGGCGACGCTGCCCTCGGGCTACCAGCTGTTCCCACATCCGCTGGTGACCTGGCTGATAGATACGTCGGGACACGCGCGGGGCGACGATCTCTTCGACGGCGAGACCTGGCGCCGCTACCGCTGGTCGATCTTCGATCCCGCGGTCGAGGCACGCATCCGCGCCGCGCGCGGCGCCGACGCCGATGCGTATCTCGCCGCGCTGCGCCGATTCTTCGACTACCGGCTCGAGCGCGCGCGGCGCTTCCTCTGGGCGCTGTCCACGCCCGAGCCGCCGACGCAGATCCGCTACGTACTCTTTGGCGGCGACTGCACTCTCACCCCGGCCCGGCTCGCGCTCGAAGACGTCGGTGGCACGCCGGTCGCGCGCTTGTATCCCGTCCAGCTCCGCTCCCCCGTCCCGGGCGTTCCTTATTCCGAGCTGATGCTCGAGCCCGGCGACGGCAGCGTCACCAAGCCTTCGCTCCTCGCGCGCGAGACCCTCGACCCCAGCGCACCGCAAAGCGAGGACAGCGTCATCCCGATCGCGTACTGGTTCTTTCTCTGCGAGCATCACACCAAGCTCACCGGCAACATCAACTTCCAGGACAATCTGCTCAATGTGCTTCTGACGCGCAGCCTGCCGTGGGAAATGTCGTCGCCCACGCCATAGCGCGCCATCGCGCAAGCCCCCCGTCCGCCGGCCCGCCGGCCAATGCCATGAACGAGCTTCGCGCCTACTTCGAATCGAATCCCGGGTGGATGATCCACAAGTGGGTACACTACTTCGAGATCTACGAACAATATCTCGCGCGCTATCGCGGGCAGAATGTCGTGCTACTGGAGATCGGAACGTTCAAGGTTCTCTTTCCAAGGTGGCCGAAGATGGCGTCTACATCTGCGAGGACCTGCATACATCCTACCGGCCTAAGTACGGCGGCAGGTACCTCAACCCGGGTTCGTCCATCGAATTCAGCAAGCGCCTCATCGATCATCTCAACGCGTGGCGCTCGCACCGACCCGAGTCGCTCGCGGTGTCCGACTTCACCCGAAGCGCGTACGGGGTCCACGACTACGACAGCATCCTGGTGATCGAAAAGCGCTGCCGCGACCCGCAGGAGGATCGGCGGACCGGGACGCGGACGATCCCGGACGAGGATTTTCCGCCGCCCAAACCGTAGCGTCGCGGGCGACTCACCGCGCGTCACCGTCCGCGCTGCGCTGCGATCGACGCTCGCGTCCTCGACACGTTCGTCCTCACCTCAGGTAGCCGCCCATGCCTAGGCGGTGGATGTGCTCGCCGAAATCGGCCGCACGCTGCGGATCGCGTAGCGCCGGATGCTCCGGCAACCGCGCGAAGAACCGCGTCAGCAGTTGCTCAAACTCGAGCGCGGCCTGCACTCGAGACGCGGCGAATGTATTTGTTCCGTGTAAGCGATAGAGGTAAAGCGGTTCGTTGACGAAGACCACCTGTGTCTCGTAGCTCGCGGCCAATAGAAAATCCCAGTCGTGACAGACCCGCATCGCGCAAAACCCGCCGATGCGCTCCACCAGCGCCCGGCGGAAGATAAAGTTTCCGGTCGAGATCGCGATGTTGTTGTAGACCAGCACGTAAAGCGGGTCCGAACCCTTCGCCGCCTCAGCGATCGCCCCGCGCAATTGCTTGACGTAGGGGTCGGTCGCGGCGACCTCATCGCCTCGGTCGTCGATGAAGCGCGTATCGGAAAACCCGAACGCGGCACCGCGACGATCCATCTCCGCGAGCATCCGTTCGAGCCGGTTCGGCGCGTACAAATCGTCTGAGTTCATCAGTGCCACGACCTCGCCGCGGGCGAGCGCCAACCCGTGGTTGATTGCCTCGTGCGCGCCGGCGTTCGCCTGATGCACGACGGTCAGCGCGTGCGTCCGGCACCGGGCTGCGTAGTCATCGAGCACGGCGCCTGTCGAATCTTTGGAGCCGTCGTCCACGACGATGATCTCGAGGTTGGCATGGCTCTGGGCCAACACCGAATCCAGCGCCGCGGCGACGTAATGCGCGTGGTTGTAGGCCGGCATGACGACCGAGACACGAGGCCCACCGGTAGGTCTCGGTTCCCGCGGCTCCGAACGCACGACTCGCGTCGCTGCGAGCCCCCCACCGTCTGCCGCCCAGGCTCGGATCGCATCCGATGATGGGCGCTCAGGCGTCGGCCGCGGCGGTCGCAACACTGCCGCCCGCAACGCCTCGAGGTAGCGCCGACCGTGGCGCACATCGGGCTCGAGATGACAGCCTGCGTCCCACTCGTTCCACGCGCGGACGAACATGAGCCGCTCGTCGCCTGCGAAGCGGAGCCGCGTAGTGTCCGCTGCCCGTTCCGCCCAGAAACCGAAAGTTTCGGCGTTGGCGTTGACGAACACCTTGGCGGAATCGTTCGCGCGCACCGTATCGTCCCATCCCGGCATGACGCTGCGAAACATCGCGTGCTTGGGGCGCGGCGACACGAGCATCTGGCCGATGTAGCTGCGATAGTTTCGCGCGTCGCCAGCGAATCCGGGAGTGAGTGCGGCGATCTTGTCGCGTTGGCCTTCCGGAAAGCCGCCGAGCGGGGGCGCCTCGATGGTGGCGTCGAAGCCCAGCTGCGCGGGGTCGGCGCCCAGCGCTCCGCCGTAACATGCAATGTACGGATTGCCCACGCCGGCGCGAGCACAGGCGTCGCGCCAGCGCGATGCGACGGCTTGTACGTCGGGAAGAGGATCGGGCGAGGACACGACAAACAGGGGCCGACCTTGGACACGCAGGTAGCGGCGATCAGCGAACACCGGAAGCAACGCTTGCATTACCGCAGCACTTTCGTCGGTTGTGTACTTCACCCCTGGCGACTCGTAATCCGGATCGAAGCCTGCGCCCGCGTGCAGGTGCGTCGTCTCCCAGCACACGCAAAAAGGGAAATCGGGTCGGCCCGAGGCGACTAGGTCGACCAGCGTCGGGTCGAGGCCACGGCTCGACCCGGACCAGTGGAACACGTAACAGAACCCGCTGATGCCGTGGGCACCGGCGAGCGCCGCCTGAGCGTCGCGCACCACGCCATCGCGCACGTCGCCGTACCCCAGTTCGCCTGGGAGCTGGGGCTGCTCGTGGCCGACGAAGCGTGGGCGCGCCGCCCGCACGCCGGTCCACTCGGGAAGATCCTCACCCACGACGGTCCCGCTTGGGAGCGGCGCGTCCGG
>JBGPYP010000136.1:0-6984 GCA_041493285.1 Casimicrobiaceae bacterium | reverse complement strand
CGCGAGCCAGGCGAGCGCAGTGAGCGCGGCCGCGACGATGGCGAGCGTGAAGTGGAAATAGCTCCGTTTGTCGTCCAGCCACGCCGACGGCCAGACGCCGATCAATCCGTTCGAGCCGCCAGTGACGCTGTCCCACTGGAACGCGATCGACCATACGATCTGCGCGAAGGCGAGCGTCAGCATCGCGAGATAGACGCCCGACAGCCTGACGCAGAACCAGCCGAAGAAGAGCGCCCCGGCGAGCGCCGCGACGGGTGCTAAGGCGACGGCGGCTTCCATCGCGACGCCGTGCCTGACCGCCAGCGCGGCGGCGTATGCGCCCAGGCCGAAGTACGCGGCGTGCCCGAAGGATGCCAGGCCGCCGACGCCGAGCATGAATTGCAGGCTCGCCGCGAACAACGCGAATACCAGCACGTCGGTCGCAAGCACGAGATCGTATTCGTCGCCGATCGATGGCAGCCACGCGGCGATCGCGATGGCGGCGAGCGCGGCAAGCAGGCTGCGCCGGCCGGGCGGCCTCACCAGCGCGCGGTGCTCGGCGACTGGCGTCGTCGGCGGCGCCGCAGGCGCGCTGCCCAAGAGGCCATACGGCTTGACTGCGAGAACGACCGCCATCACGACGAACTCGGCGACCAGCGTGAGCTTCGGGAACGCGACGACAACGCCACCTAACTCGACTTGACCCAGGCCGATGCAAACCGTCTTGACGAGGCCGATCAAAAGCGCGGCGATGAATGCGCCGGGAATCGAGCCCAGGCCGCCGACGACGGTGACGACGAACGCTTCGGCGATCACCGAGAGGTCCATCGCCAAATTGGCCGATTCGCGCGGGACCTGCAACGCCCCCGCCAGGCCGGCAAGCAGCGCGCCCAGGAAGAACACGCTCGAGAACAGCCACATCTGATTAACGCCCAGTGCTTGCACCATCACCCGGTTCTCGGTCGCCGCGCGCACCAGCAGGCCCCAGCGCGTGCGTTTGAGGAGCCACCACAGCGCGAGCAGGATCGCCGGTCCGATGCCGATCAGCAGCGCATCGTATTGCGGCAGGACTCCGCCGCCGATTTCGATCGCGCCTTTGAAGCCTGAAGCACGAGGCCCGAGCAGATCCTCGGGGCCCCAGAGGGCAAGCGTCGCATCCTCGATGATCAGCACGACGCCGAAAGTTGCGATCAATTGCAGCAATTCCGGCGCAGCGTAGATGCGCCGCAGCAGGAAGATCTCGATCAATGCGCCGATCGCGCCGACGGCGAGCGCTGCCGCGAGCACCGCGAGCCAGTAGCCGGGGACCGTCGCGCCGAAGCGGCCGATCGCGCTGTACGCGATATAAGCGCCCAGCATGTAAAGCGAGCCGTGCGCGAAGTTGACGATGCGCGTGACGCCGAAGATCAGCGACAGCCCCGCCGCGACCAGGAACAGCGACGATGCGCCGGCGAGGCCGTTGAGAAGCTGGATGACGAGGGTGGAGAGGGTCACTCCGCCGGCCGATGCGCGCGCACCCAGTCGTCCGAGGGAAGGTAGTCCGCGCCGTCCGCGTACTTCCAGTCGACCATCACGCCCTTGCCGTCCCTGACCGCCAGGCGCCCGACGTACGCGCCCATCGTCGACTGATGGTCGAGCGCGCGATAGGTGACCTTGCCGAAGGGCGTGTCAACGACAAGGCCCTTCATTGCCCCGACGAGCCTCTCCGTTTGGGTCGAGCCCGCCTTGCGGATCGCCGCCGCCGCGCTCATCACCGCGCTGTAGCCGACGACCGAGCCCTGGCGCGGATAGTCCTTGTATTTCCCCTGATAGGCGTCGAGAAAGCGTTGGTGCGCAGGCGTGGCGATCGCCGACCACGGATAGCCGGTCACGTACCAGCCGGCAGGTGCTTCGTCTTTCAATGGATCGAGATATTCGGGCTCGCCGGCGAGCAGATTGACCACGGGCCGATCGCGGAATAGCCCGCGCAGCTCGCCTTCGCGCACGAACTTGGTGAGATCGGCGGCGAACAGCGACGAGAAGATCGCGTCCGGCTTCAAATCGAGCAGGGCCTGGACGACCGGCCCCGCGTCGATCTTGCCCAGCGGGACGGCGATCTCCACGAACTCCAGTCCCCCGGACTGGCGGGCGATCATCAGTTGCTTGAACGCCGCGGTAGCCGCGGTGCCGTATTCGTAGTTGGGATAGACGATGGCCCAGCGCCTCTTGTTGAGCCGTACGGCGTCGGGCACCAGCATCGCGGTCTGCATGTACGTCGACGGCCGCAGGCGGAACGTGTATTTGTTGCCGCTCTCCCAGACGATCTTGTCGGTCAACGGCTCGGCGGCGAGAAACAGCGCGTGCCGCTGCTTGGCGAAGTCGGCGACCGCGAGCCCGACCGCGGAGGAGAACGTCCCCATCAACAAGTCGACTTTTTCGCGCGCCAGCAGCTCCTCGGCGACGCGCACTGCGTCGCCGGCATTGCCGTTGTCGTCGCGCGTCACCAACTCCAGCGGGCGGCCGAGCACGCCGCCGCCGCGGTTGATCTCCTCGACGGCGAGCTCCATGCCCTTCTTGTACGGCTCGAGGAACGCGGGGAACGTCTTGTAACTGTTGAGCTCGCCCAGCTTGATCGGCTGCGCCCAAGCCGCCGTCGCCGCAAGCGCCAGCGCCACCGCGGTCATTGCCAGAAACCGGTTCATGGACTCTCCGGAGACGACTCGATCCGGACGCGCGATGCGCCCGGCAAGTCCGGCACGCATGATAGCCGCAGCGCGGGCGCTTCGGGAAGCGCGCTCGAAACCCGAGGGCTCCCCGGTTCTATGCTTATTCGCCGAAGGGGCAGCGCCGGGGCAACTGCGCCGGGTAAAATGCAATGTGTCCATCGTGCGCAGCGGGCCCTTGGCGCCTGCCGGACGGGCTGCGCGACGGTCGCGGCCACTTAGCGCACCTCTGCATAAGTCCGTTCGTGGTGAGCCCTTCGACACGCTCAGGACAGGCTTGTCGAACCATGAACGGACTCACACGGTATGAAGTGAAGGCGTTACCCGTCGCCCTCTTCGACTTCGCTCAGCACAGGCTTCGACAGGCTCGGGGCGAACGGGTAGCTTGCTCAGAGGCTCCTTAGCGCGCGCCGAGATCAGGACTTATGTTGAAGCTTGGATTCGGATTCTCGTTCGACGACCTCTATGCGACCGCGGGGCTCGCGCGCGTCGACGCGGCGTTCTTGACGCATCTGGCGACCGTCGACGCCGTGCTCGCGGCGCGGTTCGCCGACGGGCGCCGCGACCCCGACGCGCTCGGGCGCAAGGCCGAGTCCGAGCTGCTGCTCGCGCTCGCGCCGCACGTCGAGGACTTTCTCGCGCAATTGTTCGGCGTCGCAGCCGAAGTGACGGCATTGCAGGCGGCGCAGCACGAGCTGGCGCCGATCTTCGCGTGCAAGCGCCAGGTCATACAGCGCAAGGCGCTCAACAAGTACAAGCCCGAGGACGCCGCAACGTTCGACGGCGCAACGCTTCGCGCCGAGCTGGAAGCGAAGTTCGGCGAGCCGCTCGCCGGCCAACGCGGCGAGCTCGCGTTCGCGCGCCGGGTCGGAACCTGGGGTCAGGACGAAGCGGCGCACGCGGCCGATATCGACCTCGCGCTTCGCTACGCGGCGTGGGCCGTGCAAACGGCGGAGGGCAAAGCGCTCCACAAGTCCGGCGTGCTGTTCAAGGCGCCGCGGAAGCTCGATTACCTGCGGCTGGTGCCCGTCGAGCACGAAACGCGCAACGGAGTAGACATGCTCCGCCTGCCTGACGATCATCTGCGCCGCCGCGATGGCTTCGCGCTGACCGATCCGGGCACCGATCTCGCCGGCGGCCTCGATCAAGCGCACTACTGCATCTGGTGTCACGAGCAGCAGAAGGATTCGTGCTCGTCCGGGCTGCGGGAGAAGAAACCCGCGGACGGCGGCGCGGCACCGTTCAAGAAATCGCCGTTCGGCGTGACGCTGGCCGGCTGCCCGATCGACGAGAAGATCTCCGAGTTCCATAAGCTGCGCGCCGAGGGCTGGGCGCTCGGCGCGCTGGCGGTGATCTGCGTGGACAACCCGCTGGTCGCCGCGACGGGCCATCGCATCTGTAACGACTGCATGAAGGCGTGCATCTACCAGAAGCAGGATCCGGTCGATATCCCGCAGGCCGAGACGCGCGTGTTGAAGGACGTGCTGGCGCTGCCGTGGGGTTTCGAGATCTACGCGCTGCTCACGCGCTGGAACCCGCTCCATCTGCGTCGGCCATTGCCGCGTGGACCCACGGGCAAGCGTGTCCTCGTCGTCGGGATGGGGCCCGCGGGATTCACGCTGGCGCATCATCTGCTGAACGACGGCCACACCGTCGCTGGCATCGACGGGCTGAAGATCGAACCGCTGGCCTCCGAGCTGTCGGGCGTCGCGCCCGACGGAACGCGAAGGCCGTTCGCGCCGATCCGCGACAGCGCGAGCCTGCGCGAGGCGCTGGACGATCGCGTCATGGCGGGCTTCGGCGGTGTTGCGGAATACGGCATCACGGTGCGCTGGGACAAGAACTTCCTCAAGATCATCCGGTTGCTCCTCGAGCGGCGCGATCGCTTCGCGCTGATCGGCGGCGTGCGCTTTGGCGGGACGATCACCACGGACACCGCGTTCGCGCTCGGGTTCGATCACATCGCGCTCTGCGCCGGGGCGGGCAAGCCGACCGTGCTCGATCTGCCCAACGGGCTCGCCAACGGCGTGCGTACCGCGTCCGACTTCCTCATGGCGCTGCAGCTTACCGGCGCGGCACGGCGCGATTCGCTCGCCAACATGCAACTCCGGCTGCCGGTCGTCATCGTCGGGGGCGGGCTGACCGCGATCGACACGGCGACCGAATCGCTGGCGTATTACCCGGTGCAGGTCGAAAAGTTCCTTGCCCGATACGAGACCTTGAGCGTCGAGAAGGGGCGAGAGGCAGTGGAGGCCGCGTGGTCGGACGAGGAGCGCGAGATCGCACGTGAGTTTCTCGATCACGCGCGAGCGATCCGCGCGGAGCGCGCGGCCGCGGCGCGCGAGGGACGCGCGGCACGGGTGCTGGAGCTGTTGCAAGCCTGGGGTGGCGTCACCATCGCCTATCGCAGGCGCCTTATCGACAGTCCGTCGTATACGCTCAGCCACGAGGAAGTCGACAAGGCGCTGGAGGAAGGCGTGCGTTTCGCCGAGGGCCTGATTCCGCTCGCGGTTGAGGTCGACGCGCACCGCCGCGCCCGCGCGCTTAGCGTGTCGGTGCAACGAACCGATGCCGACGGGGTTTGGCACGAAACCGGCCGCGCCGAGCTGCCCGCCCGCGCGATCCTGATCGCTGCCGGCACGCAACCGAACACGGTTGCGGCGCGCGAAGACCCGGCGCATTTCCGTCTCGACGGCCGCTACTTCCGGGCGATCGACGACTCGGGCAACCCGGTGCAGCCGGAGAAGGGGCTGGCGAAGCCCGACACGCCGTGCGTGTTGACGGCGCTCGAGCCCGACGGCCGCGCAATCAGCTTTTTCGGCGATCTGCATCCGTCGTTCTCCGGCAATGTCGTGAAAGCGATGGCAAGCGCGACGCGCGGCTATCCGATCGTCAGCCGCATGCTCGAGCGCTTTGCGGCGTCTTCGACGGCGAGCGATGCCGAGTTCCTCGCCCGGATCAACGGGGAGCTGCGCGCCACCGTCGAGCGCGTGATTCGGCTCACCCCGACGATCGTCGAGGTGGTCGTACGCGCTCCAGCGGCAGCGCGCCGCTTCGCCCCGGGCCAGTTCTATCGTTTGCAGAACTTCGAGACGCTCTCCGGCCGCGTCGACGGAACCACGCTCGCGATGGAGGGCATTGCCCTGACCGGCGCCCGGGTCGACCGCAAGCTCGGCCTTATCTCCACAATAGTTCTCGAGATGGGTGGGTCTTCCGATTTGTGCGCGCTGCTCCATCCCGGCGAGCCGGTCGTGCTCATGGGCCCGACCGGAACGCCGACAGAAATCGCCGCTGACGAGACGGTGATTCTTGCGGGGGGTGGTTTGGGCAACGCGGTGCTTCTTTCCATCGGCCAGGCCTTTCGCAATGCCGGCTCGCGGGTGCTCTATTTCGCCGGCTATCGCAAGCGGCTCGATCGCTACAAGGTGGCCGAGATCGAGGCCGCGGCCGACGTCGTCGTCTGGTGCTGCGAGGAAGCGCCTGGCTTCGCTCCGGGCCGGCCGCAGGACAGGAGCTACGTGGGGAACATCGTCCAGGCGATGGTCGCGTATGCGAGCGGTGCGCTCGGCGAGCAGCCGATCGAATTCGCCGCCGGCGATCGGATCATCGCCATCGGCTCGGACAGCATGATGGCGGCAGTCGCGGCCGCTCGCCACAACGGGCTGAGTGTGTTCGTGAAGCCCACGCAACGTGGCATCGGGTCGATCAACTCTCCGATGCAATGCATGATGAAGGAGATCTGCGCCCAGTGCCTGCAGCCGCACCGCGATCCGGCGACGGGCAAGGTGACGTACGTGTTCTCTTGCTTCAACCAGGACCAACCGCTCGACGCCGTCGACTTCGCCGCGCTCGAAGCGCGTTTGGCGCAGAACGGGGTGCAGGAGAAATTGACCGCGCAGTGGATCGGCCGTTGCCGCGCCCGAATGGGCGCTGGCGTGTAGGACTATCCCCTACCGGCCACTGCACAGGCTTCACCGTCGCAGAGGTTGTCATCGTGGTGCCCGGCGTACGCGTTAAGGGATTCGACCAGGTGGCATGGTTCATGCTGAGCTTCGAGTGCCGACGATTGGCGCCGTCTTTTCCCGGGCTTAGCTCGGGCAGACGACGCTGCGAACCGGTAATCGTTGCGCGCCGCTGAAATTGATACAACCTGCAATGCTGATGACAACCCACGAGGACCGATCATGACCCCTACCCGATTTGCGCGGCGAACCTGGGCCGCCCTCTTGTGCAGCGCAGCCGCGTTGCTCTTCTGCGCCAGCGCATTCGCCGACCCGCCCGGCCGCGCCGCGTCGGCTCGCCT
>JBGPYP010000155.1:0-6121 GCA_041493285.1 Casimicrobiaceae bacterium | reverse complement strand
CTGGTTTATCTGCTGATCGTCAACCTGCTCCTCCTCTTCGTCGGCTGCTTCATGGAAGGGATCGCGGCGATGCTGATCCTCATTCCCATCCTGGTGCCGGTGGCGATGAAGCTCGGCATCGATCCGGTGCATTTCGGATTGGTGTTCGTGCTCAACCTCATGATCGGCACCGTCACACCTCCGGTTGGCGTCGTGCTGTACGTCGTCTCGAACATCGCGAAGATTTCCTTCGAGCGGATGGCGCGGGCGATCGTGCCGTTCCTGATCCCGCTGTTGGTCGTGCTCGCCGCTAGCACGCTCTGGCCGCCGTTGACGACCTGGCTGCCGCAATTGCTCATCGGCAAGTGATGATCGCGCCGATACTTCGCGCCGGCTGCGACCCCGGATTATGGCGCTGAGCGCGGCGATACTGCGCAAGCTCCGCGCCTCGCCGCCCGGCTTGGGCGGCGCGCCGCTCGGCAATCTCTTCCGGGCCGTTGCCGATGACACTGCTGCGACGCTCATCGGTCATGCTTACGACGCGGGTGTCCGCTACTTCGATACGGCGCCGCATTATGGCCACGGCCGTTCGGAGCGGCGAATGGGCGATGCATTGCGAATGCGGCCGCGCGACGAGTATCTGCTGTCGACCAAGGTCGGCCGCCTGTTGGAACCGCGCGCCGACGCGCCGCGTGATCAGCACGGCTACGTCGACACGCTGCCGTTCGTCCAGCATTACGATTACAGCGCTGCGGGCGTGCGCCGCTCGCACGAAGATAGCCTGCAACGACTCGGTCTCGCCCGCGTGGACATTCTTTATATACACGACATCGACCGCGCCACGCACGGCGACGCGCACGAACGACGCCTGAAGGACCTGCTCGACGGCGGACTGCCCGCGCTGGCGGCGCTGAAAGCGGAGGGCAGGATCGGAGGCTACGGGCTCGGTGTCAACGATGTGGCGATCTGCCTGCAGGTCCTCGAGCACGCGGACCTGGACGCGATCCTTCTCGCCGGCCGCTATACGCTCGCCGATCACTCGGCATTGGCGGAGTTGCTGCCCGAGTGCGAGCGACGCGGTGTCGCGATCGTCCTCGGCGGGCCGTTCAACTCGGGCATCCTCGCCACCGGCGCGCACCCCGCGAACGGCTCGACGCCGTATTTCAACTACGCACCGGCGTCACCGGCGATCGTTGAGCGCGTCGCGGCGATCGAGCGCGTCTGCGCCGAGTTCGACGTTCCACTGCCTGCCGCGGCGTTGCAGTTTCCGGCCGCGCATCCGGCGATCGCAACGGTCATCCCGGGTGTACGCAGCGTCGCGGAATTCGACGCCAATTGGCGTCTGGCGCAGGGCCCGATCCCGCCGGCGTTCTGGGTGGCGCTGCGCGAGCGGGGATTGATCGATCCGCGCGCGCCGCTGCCAAGTACCGTCGCGGCCCAATGAGCCGGCGAGTTGACGCTCATTTTCACGTCTGGCGGCTCGACCGCGGCGACTACGGCTGGCTCACACCGACGCCGGAACTGGCTCGGATCTGCCGCGATTTCGATCTGGGCGAATTGCGGCCGCTGCTCGCGGCAGCACATATCGACGCGACGGTATTGGTGCAGGCCGCGCCAACCGTTGCCGAAACGCGGTTTCTGCTCGACGTTGCGCGCGCCAGCGACGGGCTCGTCGAGGGCGTGGTGGGCTGGGCCGATCTGGCGGCGGCCGACGCGATCGAGACGCTGGAAACACTGGCGGAAGAGCCGTTGCTGAAGAGCGTCCGGCCGATGCTCCAGGACCTCGCCGACTCCAACTGGATCGCGCGCCTCGACGTCCAGCCCGCGCTCGCCGCGCTGCCGCAGCTCGGGTTGCGCTTCGACGCATTAATCAAACCACCGCACCTGCGGTCGCTTTTGCGGGTTCTGGAACGCCATCCCGATCTCGAGGTCGTCATCGACCACTGCGCCAAGCCCGACATCGCGGGCCAGCGGTGGCAGCCCTGGGCCAACGACATCGCCGCGTTCGCGCGCGAGACTCGCGCCTGCTGCAAGCTGTCCGGGCTCGTGACCGAGGCGGGCGCGCATTGGAGCGTCGAGACCTTACGGCGCTACGCCGATCATGTGCTCGACTGCTTCGGACCGAAGCGCGTGCTATGGGGCAGCGACTGGCCCGTGGTCACGCTGGCGGCGACCTACGAAGCGTGGTGCGGCGCGACCGACGCGCTTCTCGCCGGGCTGTCGCCCATCGACGCGGCGGCGATCCGCGGCGCGAACGCGCGGCGATTCTACGGTCTGGAGTAGAGCGCGACAGGGCGTACAGAAGAAGTACGGCGAGCACCGAGCGAGGAAACAACGACGCAGATGGCCCGCGCAGCAGCTATGTGTCGCCCTGTCAGAAGATGTGCCGTTGCAAGCCGGCCTTATGCACGATCGTCGTGGCGATCTCCTCGATCGACCGGCTGGTCGTGTCGACGGTCGAGATGCGCTCACGTTGCATGAGCAATTCGGCCTCGCGCACTTCGTAGCGGCAGTTGTCGAGCGCGGCATAGCGGCTGTCCGGCCGCCGCGCCTGGCGGATCTGCTGCAGCCGCTCCGGATCGATCGTGAGGCCGAACAAGCGGTCCTTGTGCGGAAGGATCGACGCGGGCAACTTGTGATCGACGAAGTCGTCCGGCGTCAGCGGGAAGTTGGCGGCCAGAACGCCGAACTGCAGCGCGAGATAGAGCGTGGTCGGGGTCTTCCCGCAGCGCGAGACCCCGACCAGGATCACCTGCGCCTTGCCGAGGTCGCGCGTCGCCACGCCGTCGTCGTGCGCCTGGGCGAAGGTGATCGCCTCGATCCGCGCGAAGTAGTCGTGAATGTTGGCGATACCGTGCGAGCGGCCGGCCGCGTGCGACGACTTCGCCGCCAGCTCCGATTCGAGCGGGGCGATGAAGACCTGGAACAGATCGAGGAACAGCGCGTTGGCCTTGCCCAGCTGCGCGCTCATCGCCTCGTCGACGATCGAGCTGAACACCAGCGGCCGCTTGCCCTCGCCGGCACCGGTCGCGTCGATCGTTCGTACGACCTCAGCGATCTTTTCCGGCGTGTCGACGAAGGGGATCGTGCGCCGCTGGAAATCGAACGCTTCGAACTGTGACAACAGGCTGTTGCCGAGCATCTCCGCGGTGATGCCGGTCCGGTCGGAGACGAAAAAAACGGTGCGGCGATTGCCCGTGGGCTCGCCGCCATAGATCGCGCTCACCAGTCGTGCCACACCGGGGTGATGCCCGCCGGAAGCGGCGGCATGCCGCCCAGGTCGACGTAACTCTCGCCCGGACCGTGGTAGTCGGAGCCGGAAGAGGCGAGGAACCCCAGCCGGCGCGCGTGGCAGGCGAAGTCCGTCACCTGCGTCCCACTGTGCGAGGGCGACAGGACCTCGATGCCATCGCCGCCGGAGTCACGAAACTCGCCGAGCAGCTCGCGCATCGCGGTCGGGCTCAGCTTGTAGCGGCCGGGGTGCGCGAGCACCGCCCGCCCGCCTGCGGCGTGGATCCATTGGGTCGCCTCGGGCAGCGTCGCCCAGGTATGCTCGACGTGACCGGGCTTGCCCCGGACCAGATAGCGCTTGAAAACGTCCCGTGTCTCGCGCACGTAGCCCGCCTCGACCAGAAAGCGCGCGAAATGCGTCCGACTGATCAGCCGCTCGCTGGTCACGAACTTGAGCGCGCCCTCGTACGCGCCGGGAATCCCCGCTTCGGCGAGCGCGTCGCCGATCCACTGCGCGCGCTGCACACGGCCAGTGCGGATCGCCGCCAAACCGTCGCGCAGGGCAGGGCACTCGGCGTCGACCCGCAAGCCCAGTACGTGCAGCGTAATGTCGCGCCAGCTCACCGACAGTTCCACACCCCCGATGAGGCGCAAGCCGGCCCGTTGGGCTGCGGCTTGGGCCTCCGCCAGTCCGGATAGCTCGTCGTGGTCGGTGAGCGCCAGGACATCCACTCCACGGCTGGCGGCGCGCTGCACGAGGGCGGCCGGGGTAAACAGGCCGTCGGAGTGGGTCGAATGGCAGTGGAGGTCGTAACGGAGCACGGAGATGGTGCAAGCTTATGGCGGCCGCCGCCGCGGGCTCGCGACCGTTGCCGCCAAATGGCGTATTTTAGCAAAACCAGTGCAACTTCTTGTGCGCTGCACGCGCCGATGGCCGGCGGCATGGGGCTCCGGGCGGTCGTTGCGGCGCTTCCGCCGCTCTTGCGCCGGCGGCCGGTTTGGTCAACAATTATGCCAATGGGATTGGGTCGCGGCGTAGTCCGGGAACATGGGCGCGCGCCGCGTGTCTTCTTGATGGTAACCGGCGGCAACCCGTGAAACTTTTCGAACGTGTCCTAAACCCGCGCGAGATTCGGCGCCGCCTCGGCCTGAATCAGGAGCAGTTCTGGACTCAGATCGGGGTCACGCAGAGCGGAGGCTCGCGTTACGAAAGCGGCCGCGAGATGCCCAAGCCGGTGCGCGAGCTGCTGCGGCTGGTGCACGTGGAGCAGGTCGATCTGTCGCAGGTCAAGCGCGTCGACTTCGAAATCATCGGCTACCTCAAGGACTCGCATCCGGACCTGTACCGCAATCTGCGGCGTGCCGCGCGCAGCAAGCACAAGCATCCGGACGGCGAGCCCGGCGCGCTCGGCGCCGGCGAGCTTGGCGAGCGCCATCCGGAAACGGTCGACGATCGCGACTAAAGCGCCGCCCGGCGATTCCGTCGCCGCGCGATTTCTTCCTGACCTTGCGTTCCACCGGCTAGAATTCGCCGCGCATAGCCACGCGGGGAATACCATGGCCGAGCAACAACGGGTGATCGGGTTCGATCGCCTGCGAATGTCCGACGCCGACAAGGTGGGCGGCAAGAACGCCTCGTTGGGCGAGATGATCCGGCAGCTCGGCAGCGGTGGTGTGCGCGTTCCCGGCGGCTTCGCGACCACGGCCTTCGCCTTCCGCGAGTTTCTTCAGGAAGGTCGCCTCAAGGACCGCATCGACCAGGCGCTCGCCGCGCTCGACGTCGACGACGTCGCGGCGCTTTCGCGCACAGGCTCGGAGATCCGCGGCTGGATCGGTGCGGCGGGACTGTCCGCCGCGCTGGAAGACGATATCCGGAGCGCGTACGAACGCTTGAGCGCGCAATCGCCGAACGCAACGGTGGCGGTCCGCTCCTCGGCCACTGCGGAAGATATGCCCGATGCGTCCTTCGCTGGTCAGCAAGAAACATTCCTAAATATCAATGGCTTGGACAATGTTCTTCACGCAATAAAGGAGGTTTTTGCGTCGCTCTACAACGACCGTGCCATCGCCTATCGCGTCCACAAGGGCTACGCGCACGCCGACATCGCGCTCTCTGCCGGCGTGCAGCGGATGGTCCGCAGCGACACCGGCGCGGCCGGCGTGATGTTCACGCTCGACACCGAGTCGGGGTTCGATCAGGTGGTGTTCATCAACGCGTCCTACGGCTTGGGCGAGACCGTGGTTCAGGGTGCGGTCAACCCGGACGAGCTCTATCTCTACAAGCCCAATCTCGTTGCGGGTCGCCCCGCGGTGCTTTCCAAGACGCTCGGCGCGAAGGCGACCAAGATGGTCTACGGCGGCGACGCGCGCGCGGGCACGTCGGTCGCGACCGTCGACGTCGCGCCGGAGGATCGGCGGCAATTTTCGATCAGCGATACCGAGGCGGAGGAGTTGGGCCGCTACGCGCTCGCCATCGAGGGCCACTACGGGCGGCCGATGGACATCGAGTGGGGCCGCGACGGCCAAGACGGCAAGCTCTACATCCTGCAGGCGCGACCCGAGACCGTGCAGTCGCAGGAAGCCAGCGGGGCGCGGCTGCGGCGGTATCGGCTGGGCAAGCGCTCCGCGGTGCTCGCGAGCGGTCGCGCGATCGGCCAGAAAATCGGCCAGGGCACCGTTCGCCTCGTCAAGTCGGCCTCGGAGATGGATCGCGTGAAGTCGGGCGACGTGCTCGTGACGGATATGACCGACCCCGATTGGGAGCCGGTGATGAAGCGCGCCGCAGCGATTGTCACCAACCGCGGCGGCCGCACCTGCCACGCGGCGATCATCGCGCGCGAGCTGGGCATTCCCGCGGTGGTCGGCTGCGGCGACGCCACCACGCGCCTGGCGGCCGCGAGCGCGGTGACCG
>JBGPYP010000007.1:0-22475 GCA_041493285.1 Casimicrobiaceae bacterium | reverse complement strand
GTGGTGATCGTGTTCCCGCTGATCATCGCGGTGGCATACCTGACGCTTGCCGAGCGCAAGGTCATCGGTTGGATGCAAGTGCGGATCGGCCCCAACCGCGTCGGTCCGCTCGGACTCCTGCAGCCTTTCGCCGACACCTTCAAGCTGATGTTCAAGGAGATCATCGTCCCGACCGGCGCCAGTCGGTACCTGTTCTTCGTCGCGCCGGTGCTGCTGATCGGCCCCGCCATCGCCGCCTGGGCGGTGATCCCCTTCGCCGACGGGCTCGTGCTCTCCGACATCAACGCCGGGTTGCTCTATGTTCTGGCGCTCTCCTCGATGGGCGTGTACGGCGTCCTCCTCGCCGGCTGGGCGTCGAACTCCAAGTACGCGTTCCTCGGGGCGCTGCGCTCCGCCGCGCAGATCGTGAGCTACGAGATCGCCATGGGCTTCGCGCTGGTCGGCGTGCTGATGGCCGCATCGAGCCTCAACATCAGCGACATCGTGCGCGGCCAGGAGGGCGGCGCCGCTTACTGGTACCTCTGGCCGCTGCTGCCGCTGTTCGTCGTCTATCTCGTCTCCGGGATCGCGGAGACCAACCGCCATCCGTTCGACATGGCGGAAGGCGAGTCGGAGATCGTCGCCGGGTTCCATGTCGAGTATTCGGGCATGGCGTTCGCCGTGTTCTTTCTCGCGGAATACATGAACATGATCATGATCGCGACGCTCAGCTCGCTCATGTTCCTGGGCGGGTGGCTGGCGCCGTGGCCGCAGTTGAACGACGCCGGGATTTTCGGGCTGCATCCGCTCGGCGACGGGTTCGGCTGGCTGTTTGTCAAGGTCTGCGCGGTGCTGTTCATCTTCCTGTGGATCCGCGCGACGTTCCCGCGCTATCGTTACGACCAGATCATGCGGCTGGGCTGGAAAGTTTTCATCCCGGTGACGCTGGTCTGGATCGTGTTTCTCGGCGCGATGATGCAGACGCGCTGGGCTCCGTTATTCCACTGAGGCCTGCCATGATCCAGCGCGTCAGAGATTTCTTCAGCTCCTTCCTCCTGATTGAGCTATTCAAGGGGCTGTGGCTCACCCGCGGCTACATGTTCGCGCGCAAGGTGACGGTCCAGTATCCCGAGGAGAAGACGCCGCTGAGCCCGCGCTTCAGGGGGCTGCACGCGTTGCGCCGCTATCCCAACGGTGAGGAGCGCTGCATTGCCTGCAAGCTGTGCGAGGCGGTGTGTCCGGCGCTCGCGATCACCATCGAGTCCGAGCAGCGCGCCGACGGCACGCGGCGCACGACGCGGTACGACATCGACCTGACCAAGTGCATCTTCTGCGGCTTTTGCGAGGAGAGCTGCCCGGTCGACGCGATTGTCGAGACGCGCATTCTCGAGTATCACGGGGAGACACGCGGCGACCTGATCTACACCAAGGAGATGCTGCTCGCCGTCGGCGACCGGTACGAGGCGCAGATCGCGGCCGATCGCGTCGAGGATGCGAAGTATCGGTAGCACCGGGGCGAACGCACTGAGCAGCCTGAAAGAAACCGACGTGACCTTCCAGACCATCGTCTTCTACGTTTTCGCCGCGATCCTCATTCTCGCGGCGCTGCTCGTAGTGACGACGCGTAACCCGGTGCACGCGGCGCTCTGGCTGGTACTGTCGTTCTTCAGTGCCGCCGGCATCTGGCTCCTGCTGCAGGCGGAGTTCCTGGCGATCGCGCTGGTGCTGGTCTATGTCGGTGCGGTGATGGTGCTTTTTCTGTTCGTGGTCATGATGCTCGACGTCAATTTCGGCAAGATGCGCGAGCGCTTCCGCAGCTATATCCCGGTCGCAGTGACGGTCGGGATCCTGGTGCTGGTCGAGATGTTGCTGGTGCTGCTCGGCGGCTATCTCGGCGGCCGGACCGCGCCGCCGCCCGCCGCTGCGGGCTACAGCAACACCAAGACGCTCGGGCTGCAGATCTACACGGACTACGCGTATCCATTCGAGATCGCGGCGATGATTCTCCTGGTGGCGATCATCGCCGCGATTGCCCTGACGCACCGGCAGCGGCGCAAGACCAAGTATCAGAATCCCAGCGCGCAGGTACGCGTTCGGCGCGACGATCGGCTGCGCATCGTGAGGATGCCCGCGGAGAAGCGGGAGCCGTGAGTTGCGGTGGGAACGACGGAGAAGCCTGAAGATTTCTAGAGTTGGCCGGCCGCTCTTCGCGGCCGACCGGTAGCAGGGAGAATCGACGTGGCATTGCTGTCGCAGCCGACGCTGGCGCATTACCTGGTCCTCGGGGCCATCCTGTTCTCGATCAGCGTGATCGGCGTTTTCCTCAACCGGCGCAATGTGCTCATCATCCTGATGGCGATCGAGCTGATGCTGCTCGCCGTCAATCTCAATTTCATCGCGTTCTCGCGTTTCCTCGGCGACCCGGCCGGGCAGGTGTTCGTGTTCTTCATCCTGACCGTTGCCGCGGCCGAGTCGGCGATCGGGCTGGCGATCCTGGTCCTCTTGTTCCGCAACGTCGGCTCGATCGACGTCGAGGACATCGGCAAACTTCGCGGCTGACGACACAATGAACATGCTGGACCTCTATCTGCTTGTCCCCCTGGCGCCGCTGGCGGGCGCGATTGTCGTCGGCTTGTGGGGACCCAGGCTCGGTCGTGCGGCGTCGCACTGGATCTGCGTACTGTCCGTCGCTATCTCTACCGCCGCGTCGGCGCTGATTTTACGCGACGTGCTGGCCGGCAATACCTTCAACGGCGACCTCTACGTCTGGATGACCTCGGGCGGGGTCAAGTTCGCGATCGGCTTCCTCATCGATCCGTTGACCGCGCTGATGATCACCGTGGTCAGCTTTGTCTCGCTGATGGTGCATATCTACACGATCGGCTACATGGCCGACGACCCCGGCTACACGCGCTTCTTCTCGTACATCGCGCTGTTCACCTTCAGCATGTTGATGCTGGTGATGGCGAACAACTTCCTGCAGCTTTTCTTCGGCTGGGAGGCGGTCGGCTTGGTGTCGTACCTGCTGATCGGTTTCTGGTATACGCGGCCGACGGCGATCTACGCCAACCTCAAGGCGTTCCTCGCCAATCGCGTCGGCGATTTCGGCTTTGCGCTGGGGATCGGGCTCATCGTCGCGTACTTCGGCTCGCTCGACTACGCGACGGTGTTCAACGGCGCGCCGGCGCTCGCCACCACGACGCTCAACCTCGTCGGGCAATCGCAATGGTCGGTGCTGACCGCGATCTGCATCGGGCTGTTCGTCGGCGCGATGGGGAAGTCGGCGCAGGTCCCGCTGCACGTGTGGCTCCCCGACTCGATGGAAGGCCCGACGCCGATCTCGGCGTTGATCCATGCCGCAACGATGGTGACCGCCGGCATTTTCATGGTCGCGCGCATGAGCCCACTGTTCGAGCTCTCCGATACGGCGCTGTCGTTCGTCACCATCATCGGCGCGACGACCGCGCTGTCGATGGCGCTCCTGGGTATCGTCCAGAACGACATCAAACGCGTCATTGCCTACTCTACGCTCTCGCAGTTAGGGTACATGACTGTCGCGCTCGGCGTGTCGGCATACTCGGCGGCGATCTTCCACCTGATGACGCATGCGTTTTTCAAGGCGCTGCTCTTCCTCGCCGCCGGCTCGGTGATCATCGCGCTGCATCACGAGCAGGACCTGCGCAAGATGGGCGGTTTGAAGAAGTACATGCCGGTGACGTACTGGACCGCGGTCGTCGGCGCGCTGGCGCTGTGCGGGGTGCCACCGTTCGCGGGCTTCTTCTCCAAAGACGCGATCATCGAGGCGACGGAGCTCTCGACCGTTGTCGGGCACGGCTATGCGCAGTTTGCGGTAACCATCGGCGTGTTCATCACCGCGTTCTATACCTTCCGCATGCTGTTCCTGGCTTTTCACGGCGAGGAGCGCTTCCGGCACGCGCACGCGCCGGACGCGCACGGAGAGCCGGGGCACGCTGGCGACCCGCATGAGAGTCCGTGGGTCGTTACCGTGCCGCTGGTGCTGCTGGCGATCCCATCGGTCTACTCGGGCTGGGCGTACGTCGATCGCGTGCTGTTCGGCAACTACTTCGGCGAGTCGATCGTGATCGCGCAGCAGCATACCGGCCTGGCGACGATGACGGAGGAGTGGCACGGTCCCTGGGCGTTCGTCGTGCACGGCTTCGCGGCGCTACCCTTCTGGCTCGCGCTGGCCGGGATCGCTGCGGCGTGGCTGCTCTACATCAAGCGCGCCGACCTGCCGGCGAAGATCAGCGAGCGTGCCGGTGCGCTGTACCGGCTGCTCGTGAACAACTACTACATCGACCGTTTCAACGACTGGTTCTTCGCCGGCGGGTTCCGGCGCATAGGCGCGCTTTTCTCCGACGTCGGCGACCGGTTGGTGATCGACGGCTTCTTCGTCAACGGCAGCGCGCGGCTCGTCGGGGCGACCTCCGCGTTGGTGCGGCAGATCCAGTCGGGCTTCATCTACCAATACGCCTTCGCGATGGTCCTCGGCGTAGTGGTGTTCCTGTTCTGGTGGCTGACGCTTAGAGTCATTTGATGCTCCCCTATTTGAGCCTCGCGATCTGGGTCCCGATCGTCGCCGGCATGCTGGTGCTGGCGCTCAATCGCGACCGCGACGCGCCCGCTGCGCGCTGGCTCGCGCTCGTCGGCGCGGTCGCCGGATTCGCGGTGACGATCCCGTTGTATCTGCACTTCACGCTTGGCACCGCGGAAATGCAGTTCGTCGAGACGCTCGAATGGGTCCCGCGGTTCAACGTGAACTATATCCTCGGCGTCGATGGGATCTCGGTGTTGCTCATCCTGCTCAACAGCTTCATCACCATACTCGCGGTCTGGGCCGGCTGGGTGGTGATCGAGAAGAAGGTCGCGCAGTACATGGCCGCGTTCCTGATCATGTCAGGTCTGATCAACGGCGTGTTCGCCGCGCTGGACGCGGTACTGTTCTATGTCTTCTTTGAAGCACAGTTGATCCCGATGTACTTGATCATCGGCGTCTGGGGCGGACCCAACCGCATCTACGCGGCGCTCAAGTTCTTCCTGTATACGTTCCTCGGCTCGGTGCTGATGCTGGTCGCGCTGATCTATCTATATACGGTCAGCAGCAGCTTCTCGATCCTGGAGTGGTACCAGCTCCCGCTTTCGCTCAAGACGCAGGTATGGCTGTTCGCCGCATTTTTCGTCGCCTTTGCCGTCAAGGTGCCGATGTGGCCGGTCCACACCTGGCTCCCCGACGCGCACGTCGAAGCGCCGACCGGCGGCTCGGTCGTGCTGGCGGCGATTACGCTGAAGGTCGGTGCGTACGGCTTCGTGCGCTTCATTCTGCCGATCCTGCCCGACGCGAGCCGGTACCTTTCCGGGTTCGTGATCACGTTATCGCTCATCGCCATCGTCTATATCGGCTTCGTCGCGCTGGTCCAGCCCGACATGAAGAAGCTGATCGCGTACTCGTCGATTTCGCACATGGGCTTCGTGACACTCGGTTTCTTTCTGTTCAGCGAGCTGGGCGTCGAAGGCGGCCTGGTGCAGATGATCTCGCACGGCTTCGTGTCGGCGGCGCTGTTCCTCTGCGTCGGCGTCCTCTACGACCGGATGCACAGCCGGCAGATCGGCGACTACGGCGGCGTCGTCAACACGATGCCGAAGTTCGCTGCGTTCGCGATGCTCTTTGCGATGGCCAACGCCGCGCTTCCGGGTACCAGCGGTTTCGTCGGCGAGTTCATGGTGATCCTGGCCGCCGTGAAGGCGAACTTCTGGCTCGGCTTTCTGGCCGCGACAATCATGATTCTCGGTGCCGCGTACACGCTGTGGATGTACAAGCGGGTGTGGTTCGGCGAAGTCGCGAACCCGCGGGTGGCGGCGCTCAAAGACGTGTCGAAGCGCGAGTTCTGGCTGCTCGCGACCCTCGTCGCCGCGATCCTCGCCCTCGGCATCTACCCGAAACCCTTCACCGACGTGATGCACGCCTCGGTCTCGGACCTCCTTGCGCACGTCGCCCGGAGCAAGCAGTGACGGCCCGGTTGCGCCCATGAACGTTCCGTTCACCTTCGCGGCAGCGTTGCCCGAAATCGTGCTGGGTGGCGCCGCCTGCCTGATCCTGATCGTGGACTTGTTCGTCGCCGAGTCGCGACGGCAGATCAGCTACTGGCTGACGCAGCTCGCGCTCCTCGCCGCGGCGTGGCTGACGTTGATCTCTCCGGACGAGACGCCGCTGCGCGCGCTCGGCGGAATGTTTGTCGCCGACAAGCTGGGCGACGTGCTGAAGCTTTTCGCCTACATCTCGGTCTCGCTGATGCTCTTCTACTCGCGCACTTACCTGGCCGCGCGCGGGCTTTTCCGCGGCGAGACCTTCGTGCTGGCCCTGACGGCCCTGCTCGGCATGATGGTGATGATCTCGGCCAACAGCTTCGTCACACTTTATCTTGGCCTGGAGTTGATGTCGCTGTCGCTGTACGCCATGATCGGCCTGCAGCGCGACTCCGCGCGCGCGGTCGAGGCGGCGATGAAGTACTTCGTGCTCGGCGCGCTCGCCTCGGGGCTGCTGCTCTACGGCATGTCGATGCTCTACGGCGCGACCGGAACGCTGGAGATCAACGGCGTGGCGGACGCGATCGTCGCTGGCCGCGCCAATGGCGTGATTCTCGTGTTCGGCCTGGTCTTCGTCGTCTCCGCGATCGCCTTCAAGCTCGGTGCCGTGCCATACCACATGTGGGTGCCCGACGTTTACGACGGGGCGCCGACGGCGATAACGCTGTTCATCGGCAGCGCGCCCAAGCTTGCGGCGTTCGCCTTCGCGATGCGCCTGCTGGTCGGCTCGCTCTCCGCGCTGGCGGGCGACTGGCAGGGCATGCTGCTGGTGCTGTCGCTGCTGTCGATGGTGCTCGGCAACGTCATCGCCATCGCCCAGACGAGCATCAAGCGGATGCTCGCGTATTCGACCATCGCCAACATGGGCTTCATGCTGATGGGCTTCCTTGCCGCGAACAACGACGGCTACAGCGCGGCGATGTTCTACACGGTCACGTACGTGCTGACCACGCTGGCGGGGTTCGGCATCGTCTTGCTGCTCTCGCGTGAAGGCTTCGAGGCCGATCGCCTCGACGACTTCAGGGGCTTGAACCAGCGGAGCCCCTGGTACGCGTTCATGATGCTGCTGGCGATGTTCTCGCTGGCGGGCGTCCCGCCGACCGTGGGCTTCTACGCCAAGTTCTCGGTGATCGCGGCCGCGGTGGACGTCGGTCTCGTCTGGCTCGCCGTGGTCGCCGTGCTGGCCGCGCTCGTCGGTGCGTTCTACTATCTGCGGGTCGTCAAGCTCATGTACTTCGACGACCCGACCGATAGGGCGCCGATCGATGCGCGGGGCGACACCCGGATATTGCTGTCGATCAACGGGCTCGCGCTGCTCCTGCTCGGCGTCTTCCCGCAAAACCTGTTGGGATGGTGCGTGCTGGCGTTGAGGCACTCGTATTGATCCGGCACGGCGGCCACGCCGTGCTACCATCGGAACGCACCCTCTGGCGGACTCCATGCGCGTCGGTTTTTTCGTCACCTGCTTGGTCGATCTCATGCGGCCGTCGATCGGCTTCGCCGCCATCCGCTTGCTCGAGGCGGGTGGCGCCGAGATCGATGTCCCGCCACGCCAGACCTGTTGCGGGCAGCCGGGCTACAACTCGGGCGATCGCGCCGGCGCGAAGGCGCTGGCCACCAAGGTGGTGGCCGAGTTCGAGGGCTGCGACTATCTGGTCGCCCCTTCCGGGTCGTGCAGCGGCATGATCAAGACGCACTACGCGGACCTGTTCCGCGACGATCCGCCGATGCTTGCCCGGGTCGACGCGCTGGCGGCGAAGACTTACGAGCTGACCGATTTTCTGGTCAACGTGCTCAAGCGCGATCATGTGCCCGGAACGTTCGCGGGCACCGTCACCTACCACGACTCCTGCTCGGGGTTGCGCGAAATGGGCGTCAAGCAACAGCCGCGCGCGCTGCTCGCGAAGGTGCCGGGGCTCACGCTGACCGAAATGACGGAGTGCGAGACCTGTTGCGGCTTCGGCGGTACGTTCGCGATCAAGTATGGCGAGATCTCGACCCGGCTGGCGGACAACAAGTGCCAGCACATCGCCGCCAGCGGCGCCGACACCGTCGTGCTGGGCGACCTGGGCTGCATGCTCAACATCGAAGGGCGATTGCGGCGACGCGGCGACATGAAGACGCGCGTCCTGCACGTCGCGGAGGTGCTTGCCGGCGAGGCCGCTCCGAGCTGACGAGCGCCCCATGCAGATCGCCTCGATGCACTTCAAGGAGCGCGCGCACGCCAGCATGGCGAACGCGCAGCTCCAGTTCAACCTGCAGAAGTTCAAGGGCAAGTTCGTCGCCAAGCGCCGCGAGTCGCTGACCGAACTGGACGACTTCGAGGGTACGCGCGAGGCCGCTAGCGCGATTCGCCAGCGCGCGCTCGACGACCTCGACGTCTGGCTGGAGATCTTCGAACGGAACGCCGCGGCGCGGGGCGCAACCGTGCTGTGGGCCGAGACGCCGGGAGAGATCAACGCTCACGTGCTCGACATCGCGCGCCGGCACGGTGTGGCCAAGATCATCAAGTCGAAGTCGATGGTCAGCGAGGAATCCGCGCTCGACCAGGCGATCGAAGCCGCGGGACTCACGGTCGTCGAGACCGATCTCGGCGAGTACATCCTGCAGATCAACGACTACGAGCCGCCGTCGCACATCATCGGCCCGGCGCTGCACAAGAGCAAGGAGGAGGTCGCCGACCTGTTCGCCAAGGCACATGCGACGCCGCGCAAGACCGAGATCAACGAGCTGTGCCTGGAAGCGAGGGGCGTATTGCGGCAGCATTATCTGACGGCCGACATGGGCATCTCGGGCGGCAATTTCTTCGTCGCGGAAACGGGATCGGTGGTGCTGGTCACCAACGAGGGCAACGCGACGCTGACCACGACGCTGCCGCGGGTGCACGTCGCGATCTCGGGCATCGAGAAGATCGTGCCGACCCTCGAAGACGTCGCGACGCTGATGCGGCTTCTGCCACGGTCGGCGACGGGGCAGTCGATCTCCAATTACGTGGACATCCTGACCGGCGTCAAGGGCCAGGGCGAGTTCCACGGCGCCGAGCACATGTACTTCATCCTCGTCGACGCAGGCCGCTCGGGCGTCCTTGGCGGCGAGTTGCGCGAGGCGCTGCGCTGCATCCGCTGCGGTGCATGCATGAACCACTGCCCCGTTTACCAGAACATCGGCGGCCACTCCTACGGCTGGGTCTACCCGGGGCCGATCGGGTCGATCCTGACGCCGTCGTACATCGGCCTCGAGAACGCGCTCGACCTGCCCCAGGCCGCCACGCTATGCGATCAGTGCGGTGTCGTCTGCCCGGTGAAGATCCCGCTGCCCGATCTGCTGCGGAAGCTGCGCGAGCAGCAGTTCGAGCGGCATCTGCGGCCGTGGTCCGAACGCGCCGGCCTGCGGCTGTGGTCGTGGCTTGCGACGCACCCGCGGTTGTACGCCTTCGCCACGCGCGTCGGCGTGCGCGTGCTGAGCTGGATCGGCGGTCGCGGCCGGCTGATCCGCAAGCTTCCTCTGGCGGGAGGCTGGACCGACGGCCGCGACCTGCCCGCGCCGGCAGGCAGAACGTTCCGCGACCTCTACGCCGAAAGGAACGCAAGGAACCTCTGAAACGGCCCCACGCGGATTGCGCTGCGAGCAAAATGCGGATGAATGCGAGACGCCTGACGAGGGCAATAGTGGATCCTATGACCGAGGAGGGCGGCGAAGCAGGCGCCGCATTTTGCCGCAGCCCGAAGGGACGGCCCCTTTTCGGGCGGTCTACTTTGTCGCAGCTTCGCTCGTGTACAGTGCGTACACGTCGCTCGCTGCTTCGCGTATCCCGTCCCGAAACGCGGCCGTCGCAACCGCGCGGGGCTATTTCAGAGGTTCCATGGTGAATGCACCGCACGTCGTTCCGCGCATCAGCCGCCGGGGCGAGAGCCTCGGCACCGAGAACGCGTTCGTCGTGCTCGCCGAGGTCAACGATCTGGTGCGCCGGGGCCGCGACATCGTCTCGTTCTGCATCGGCCAGCCCGACTTTCCGACGCCGGTCAACGTCCAGGACGCGGCGATCGCGGCGATCCGTGGCGGCAAGCACGGCTATACGCCCTCGGCCGGCATCGACGAGCTGCGCGCTGCCGCGGCGCGCGACATGGGCCGGCGCCGCAGCCTCGATATTTCTCCCGACGAGATCGTTGTCGGTGCCGGCGCCAAGCCGTTTATAGCCTACGCGATCGCGTCGGTCACCGACTACGGCGTCGGCGACGAGGTGATCTACCCGGTGCCCGGATTCCCGATCTACGAGTCGCAGATCGTCGCCAACGGTGCGGTGCCGGTACCGGTGCACCTGCGCGAAGCGCGCGACTTCGCCTTCGACCCGCACGAGCTGGAAACGCAGATCACGGCGAAGACGCGGCTGTTGATCCTCAACTCGCCGCACAACCCGACCGGCGGCAGTCTCAAGCGCGCCGACCTCGAGGCGATCGCCGACATCCTGCGCATGCACCCGCAGGTGTGGGTCTTCGCCGACGAGATCTACTCGCGGCTGCTCTACGACAGCGAATTCGTCTCGCTGGCGTCGCTGCCGGGCATGCGCGAGCGGACGATCATCTCCGACGGTGCATCGAAAACCTGGGCGATGACGGGCTGGCGCATCGGTTACATCGCCAACAAGACGCTCGCGCCGGTGTTCACGCGCTGGATCACCAACACCGAATCCTGCGCCTCGCAGATCAGCCAATGGGCCGCCGTCGAGGCGATCACTGGCCCCCAGGATGCGGCCGAGACGATGCGCCGCTCGTTCCTCGAGCGCCGCGACCTGATCGTCGGCCTGCTCAACAAGGTGCCCGGGGTCGAGTGCAAGACGCCCGGCGGCGCGTTCTACGCGTGGCCGAACGTGACCGACGCCTGCAAGCACACGCGCTGCGCGGACTCCGAGGAATTCCGCAAGCGGCTGCTCTATGAAGCGGGCGTTGCGGTGCTGGCGGACATCCATTTCGGCCGCCGCGTCGGGGGCGACGGGCAGCATATCCGCTTCTCCTATGCCGCGTCCCCGCAGGCGATCACCGAGGGCATCGCGCGCATCGACGCGTTTGTGCGCAAGGGCGACAAGTGAGACCGGGAGCCTCCGACGCAGCGGCCCAAACCGCCGCTGGCATTGTTGCCGGGCTTGCGCATAGGCTCCACTATTTGCTGCGCCCTGCGCCGCGCCAGCAACGGTTTGGGCCAGCAACGCACACGTGTTTCACTGTGTCAGGGACTCCTAGATGACCGCGGCGCGCGACAACGTCCTCGGCCGGGTACGCGAGGCGCTCAACAAGCAGGGGCGCGACGAGCCGGGCCTCGCCGCCGCCGAAGCGTACATCGCGGCGCACACGCAAGGTCCGCGTCCGACGCTGCCCGCCGATCTCGTCGAACGCTTCATGCGTCGCGCGCGCGACATGGAAAGCACCGTCGAGCGCGTCGCCGACCGGCGCGAGATCCCGGCGCACGTCGCGCGCTACCTCGACCAACTGCGGTTGCCGCCCGCGCTCTTCGCGCAGAAGGCGCACGAGGGTGTGTGCTGGCCCGAATTCGCTGCGCTCGACTGGGCAAGCGCAGGGTTGAGGATCGAAGCGCGCCCCACGACGGGCGGCGACCGGCTCGGCGTGACCGGCGTGTTCTGCGCGATCGCTGAGACGGGGACCATAGTGATCCTCACCGGCGCCGACACTCCGACCGCGATCACGCTTCTGCCCGATACCCACGTCGCCGTCGTGTCGGCCGATCGCATAGTCAGCGGTATGGAAGAGGCTTTTGCGCTGATCCGGCGCGAACGCGGCGCGTTGCCGCGCGCGGTCAACCTGATCTCCGGGCCATCGCGCACGGGCGACATCGAGCAGACGATCGTCCTCGGCGCGCATGGCCCGTTTCGCGTGCATATCCTTGTCGTTTCCGGACCCTGGCGCGCTGACTCCGCGCCGTAGCGGATTTTCGAGTCACTGCCGCGTTTTTTGCGGTCAACCGGCGCGCGACGCCGATCGTTGCTGGTCTCCAGGGCTCAGACCACGTTTTCCCCGCCGTTCAATCGCACAGCGGCGGTGCCACCAAAACGTGCTCCAACCCCGTCAAGAGAGGAGATGCGTCATGACGCTACGCCGCGCTGTACTTTGCGTGCTCATCGCCGGCATGGCCGGCTTGGGCGGAGCGTTCAGCGAAGCCGCTTCGGTTGCCGTCGACATCACGGTCGCGCCGCCGCCGCCGCGCGTCGTCGCCGTTCCGCCGCCGCGCCACGGGTACGTTTGGGTGTCGGGCTACTGGCGTTGGAATGGTCACCGCCACGTCTGGGTCAATGGCCACTGGGTCCGCGAACGCCACGGCTACCGTTGGCTCCCGGCGCAATGGGTCCAGGTCGGTCCGCGCTGGCACTTCGTTCCGGGGCATTGGGAGCGTTGAGTCCGGGCTGAGCCGTGGCCCTGGGTGAGCGGCAGCGAACCCCGGGGCCGCGTAATGTTGTGGCGGCGGGTGGTTCGGGGATTCGCGCTACGCGCTCATCCCGGGGTACACAAGAAGCCAGCTCGTCAGGGCGACTAGAGGCAGCAGGACGACCGCAGCCCAGCCGAGAGAGGCGAAGAATCCCGGCATCGCGACGCCGCGGTCTTCCGCGATCGCCTTGATCATGAGGTCGGCGCGTTGCCGAGAAACGCCGACAGGATCCCCGACCCGAGGCGCTGGCCGCGGAAAACGCGTGCAGGGAGGCCGAAGCGCGCTGCCCGTCGGGCCGCGGACGCGCATCAGCGTGTGACTGCGGGAGCGGCGAGCGTGATTTGCGGCGTCGCTTTCGGTGCTTCATGCTTCGGCTGGGGGTACCACCCCTGCACCGCCAGCATCACGAAAAACCCGATCACGTACGCGACGGTGACGTGCCAGCCGCCGCGCACCCACGCGATCGCGTTCTTGCCCTCGGGGTACATGTTCGACAGCGCCACCCCCGCGGACGATCCGAACCAGATCATCGACCCGCCGAAGCCGACCGCGTACGCGACGAAACCCCAATCGTAGCCGCCTTGCTTCAGCGCCAGCGCAGTCAAGGGGATGTTGTCGAACACCGCGGAGACGAAGCCGAGCCCCATCGCAACCCGCCACGACGCGTCGGGCAGCTTGTGCACCGGCATCATCGACGCGGCGAGCACCAGCGAGAGCAAGAAGATGCTGCCCTTGAGCGCGTTCGGCAACTCCTCCCACGCCGGCCGGCGCAGCGGGACGCAGACCAGCAGCGCGACCCAGACCGCGGCGCCGATGAAGGGGAAGCGGTCGGAAATCTCGTTGTACTGGACGTTGACCACGACGTTGACGACGATCGCGGCCACGAGCATCAGCGCGACGATGAACACCCGTGCCCAGTCGACGACGATACCCGCGGGCGGTTCGCGCGTGATCGGCGAATAGCGCTGCTGCTGCAGCGACGCTGGGACCCCGAAGATCAGCATCGCGGTGCCGGCAGCGATATACGCCTCGATCACCTGCAGCGGATTGACGCCGTCGATCCACATCATCGTGGTGGTCGTGTCGCCAACGACGCTGCCCGAGCCCCCGGCGTTGGAGGCCGCGACGATTGCCGCGAGGTAGCCGATGTGCACCTTGCCGCGAAACACTGCGCCCGCGATCGTGCCGCCGATCAGCGCCGCGGCGATGTTGTCGAGAAACGACGAGAGCACGAAGATCATCACCAGCAGGACCAGCCCGCCTTTCCAGTCGTCGGGCAGGAACCGCGGCAACCAGTCGGGCACGCGGCTGGCTTCGAAATGCTTGGAGAGCAGCGCGAAGCCAAGCAGCAACCCGAGCAGGTTGGTGAGCAGCACCCACTCGACACCCAAGTGCGCCAACCAGCCCCCTGCTCCCGGCCCTTCCGTGAACGGCGAGAAGCCGATCTTCCAGAGCGATATCACCGCCAGCCCGCCGACGGCGATCGGCAGCGTGTGGCGATGGACGAGCGCGATCCCGACCAGCGTCGCCGCGAACAGGATGAAATCGATGGGGATGCCGGCGAGGGCCGGCGGCTCGACGGGAGCCGCGGCTGCGGACGCGGTCACGAGGAGCAGGGCACCGGACGACAGCAGCATGGCGGCGAGGCGCGGCGCGCGGGCTCGAGACACGGGCTTCTCCTGGGGTAAACGGCCCGGGACGGAGTGCCGCCGGGCGTTTTTTTGTGCCGTCGATTGTAGCCTGCACGCCCGGAGGCGCCAACGCAGGCGGATTTCGCCCCGGCCGGCTCCGTGCCCGGAGCGCCGGCCTCTTTGTACCCAACACGCCAAACGACCGTCGCGCATCGGCCGATGCCGCGACTCGCCTCGCGCGATCCCCGCGCACTTCGTGCGCGGGGCCCTCGCTGCGGGCTCGCGCGGCCCCATGGCAAGGTCCTTGCTTGTCAGTACCCGGTTGGACCCTTAGACTGCCCGCTCATCCAAGGGAGGACGGGTAGCCGCATCAGAACGGAACCAAGCCCGTGGCGATGGCGCTAACAAAATCACCCACCCGCCTCGATCATCCGACGCTCCAGACGGTGGGCGAAGGGCGGGAGCCGCTGCTTGCGCTTTCCCAGCGCAAGCTGAATGCGCTCGCCATGCCGGTCTGCTACATCGACGCCGACCAGCATTATCGCTTCGTCAACCGGGCTTTCCTCGACTGGACCGGCAGGACGTCCGCCGAGGTCCTCGGGCGCGAGGTCGTCGAGGTCGAGGGCCGCGAGCTCTACCAGCTCTACCACGCCTACATCGACGCCGCGCTTTCGGGCGAGCGGGTGAGCTTCGAGCGCCAGCTTTCCAGTGCCAAGCGCAACGCGTTCTGGGTCCGGGTCGACTACTACCCCGACCGCGGGCCGCGCGGTGACATCCGTGGGCTGCTGGCCACGTTCATTGACGTCGACAACATCAAGCGCCTGGAGCTCGAGGCCGGCGAGCGCGAGCACCGGCTGCGGCTGGTTACCGACAGCGTCGGCCTGCCGATCTTCTACTTCGACCGCGCGCTGCGGCTGCGCTTCGCCAACAAGCCCTACGGGGTCTACATCGGTCGCGCCGTCGACGATCTGCTCGGCCAGCCGCTCAAGAGCTTCGTCGCGCCCGACGCGCTCACCGAGCTGCAGGGCTACGTCGAGCGTGCGTTCGCCGGCGCCACCGTCAGCTACGACCGGCGCGAGCGGCCCGCGTCGGGCGACCTGCGCTGGGCACGGATCACGCTCTTCCCCGACCGCGAGCCGGGCGGCCGGATCGGCGGGGCCTTCGCCGTCGTCAACGACATCGAGGACGACGTTCGCATCCGCGAGGCGCTGAAGTCGCAGGAAGCGCAGCTGCGACTGTTCGCCGACAACATCCCGGGGCCAATCGCCTATCTCGACAAATCGCTGCGCTACACGTTCGTCAACCAGGCGTTTGCCAACTGGCTGTGCCGGCCGCAGGACCAGATCTATGGCAAGACGCCCTACGAGGTGATGCCGCCCGACGTCGCCGCGTTCCTGCGCCCGATCATCCGGCGTGCACAGGAAGGCGAGAACGTCGAGTACGAGCGCGTCGGCGTCTCGGTCGACAAAGAGCGGCGCTGGATGCACGGCCGCATCGCGCCCGACCTCGACGGCACCGGCAAGGTCCGCGGGCTGTATTGCACCGAACACGACATCCACGACCTCAAGCTCACCGAGCAGGCGCTGGCCACGCGCGAGGAGCAGCTGCGGCTGTTCACCGACAACATCCCCGAGCCCGTGGTCTACGCCGACCAGGAGGGCAAGTACAGCTTCGTCAACGACGCGTTCCTGCGCCTGGTCGGTCTCGATCGCGACGACGTGATCGGCAAGTCGGCGGAGGAGGTCCTCGGCCCCGAGGTGGGCGAAGCCCAGCGGCCGTACCTCGAGCGCGCGGCCAAGGGCGAGTCCGTCACCTACGAGCGCGACGGCGTCGATGCCAACGACCGCCCGGTCTGGCTGCGCAACCGCATCGTTCCCGACTTCCGCTTCGACGGCACGATCAAGGGCTACTACACCGTCGGGCACGACATCATCGACCTGAAGCAGGCGCAGGACGCCCTGGCTGCGCGCGAATCGCAGTTGCGCGCGATCATGGACGGCGTGCCGGCCCCGGTGGCGTACATCGATCGCGACGAGCGCTGCCAGTACGTCAATCGCACCTTCCTGCATTACTTCGGACTGACCCAGGAGCAGGTGACCGAGCTGCGCCTGCGCGACGTGGTCGGCCACGGGATCTATCAGAGCGCGCAAGTCATGCTCGCCCGCGCGCTGCACGGCGAGTCGACGTCGTTCGACCGGCTGGTGCCGGGCGCAAACGGCGTACGGCGGTGGATGACCATCCGGGTCGTTCCGGACATGAGCGCGGAGCGCGAGATCGCCGGTGCGTTCGTGCTCATGAACGACATCCACGGCCTGAAGCAGGCGCAGGAGGCGTTGCGCGCCAGCGAAGCCGAGCTCCGGCTCATCATGGACAACGTGCCGGCGCGCGTGGCGTACATCGATCGCGACTATCGCTTCCGGTTCCTCAACCGGCACAACGAGGAATGGCTCTCCGAGAGCCGCAAGGAGCTTACCGGCCGGCGCATCGGCGAAGTCGTCGGCGAGGCGCGCGGGCGCCAGCTGCAGCCGCTGCTCACGCGCGTGCTCGCGGGCGAGACGATCTCGACCGAGCAGCTCCTGGTGCAGCCCAACGGCGAGCAGCGCTGGGAGTCGATCCACCTCGCGCCCAACCGCGACGCCGAAGGCAACGTGATCGGCATCTACGCGGCGCACACCGACATCCACGACCAGAAGCGTAACGAGGAAGCGCTGCGCCGCGCCAACTGGATGCTCTCGTCGCATATCAACAACACGCCGTTGGCGGTGCTGGAATGGGACCGTGATTTCCGCTTGGTGCGCTGGTCGCCGCAGGCGGAGCACATCTTCGGCTGGCGCGCCGAGGAGGTGCTCGGCATGCCGCTCACCGGGAGCCAGCTCACGCACGAGTCCGATCGCGAGGCGGTGGTCGAGCTGATCAACAAGCTGATGGCGGGCGAAGAGCCGCGCGCGACCGGGCTCAACCGCAACTACCGCAAGGACGGCGAGACGATCTGGTGCGAGTGGTACCACTCCTGCCTGCTCGACGAGCAGGGCCGGATCGTGTCGATCCTGTCGTTCGTGCAGGACGTCTCTTCGCGCATCCAGGCCGAGGAGCGGTTGCAGTACCTCGCCACCCGCGACGCGCTGACTGGACTGCCGAACCGCGTGCTGTTGCAGGAGCGCCTGACCCAGGCGATCGCCACGGCCCGGCGCAGCGGCCAGCGCGTCGGCGTGCTGTTCATCGACCTCGACCGGTTCAAGAACGTCAACGACACGCTGGGACACCGCATCGGCGACGAGCTCTTGAAGCGCGTCACCGCCGCGCTGTCGCACGCGCTGCGCGAGGCCGATCTGCTCGCCCGGCTGGGCGGTGACGAGTTCATGGTGATCGTCGAGGATTTCGACGACCCGGAAGTGCTCAACCGCGTCGCGCAGAAGCTGCAGGATGCCATATCGCAGCCCTTCCGGATCGAGCAGCACGACATCTACGTCACCTCGTCGATCGGCATTTCGGTCTATCCCGACGACGGCGACGCGCCGGAGGCGTTGCTCAAGCACGCCGACGTCGCGATGTACCGGTCGAAGGAGCTCGGACGCAACACCTATCAGTTCTTCGACGCCGACCTGGCTGCGCATCGGCTCGAGCAGCACACGCTGGAGGCCGCGCTGCGCACCGCGGTCAAGGAGAACGCGCTCACGCTGCACTACCAGCCGGTCGTGCGATTCGCGGACAAGGCGATCGTCGGCGCGGAGGCGCTGTTGCGCTGGCACGATCCCGAGCACGGCGACATCGCGCCGCAGGTATTCATCCCATTGGCGGAAGAATCGGGGTTGATCCACGTACTCGGCGAATGGGTCCTGCGCACGGCCGCGCTGCAATGCGCCGCGTGGCACGAGGCGGGGCTGGCGCTGACGGTATCGGTCAACCTTTCCGGCCGGCAGTTTTATCGCGAAGACCTGGCGCAGCGGATCTCCGAAATCGTGCGCGAGGCCGGCTGCAAGCCGGAGTGGGTCGAGCTGGAAGTCACCGAGTCGAGCCTGCTGCACGATCTCGACTCGATCAAGAAGGTGCTGCAGAAGTTGCGCGAAGAAGGCTTCGCGGTGGCGATCGACGACTTCGGCACCGGGTACTCGAGCCTGTCGCACCTGAAGCACTTCCCGATCGACACGCTCAAGATCGACATCTCGTTCATCGCCGACATCGAAACCGACGCGGGCGATGCGGCGATCACCGAGGCGATCATCGCGCTGGCGCGGGGCTTGGGCCTGCGCGTGGTCGCCGAGGGCGTGGCCACGCGCGAGCAGTTCGAGTTCCTCGGCGCGCGCGGCTGCCACTGCTTCCAGGGGTTCCTGGCCAGCGAGGCGCTGCCCGCCGACGAGTTCGTGGCGTTCAGTCGCGCCCCGGCACTGAGGGACTTCGGCCTCCTTGGACCCGTCGCTGCGGGCTCGCGTCGCTAGGTCTTCGCGGCGCGGACGACGTCTTTCTCGAGCCACGCCAACAACGGCTGCGCCACGGTTTCCCAGCCGCGCTCGAGCATCATCATGTGCGCGAGCCCGGGGACGATGGTTGCCGTCGTATCGTAGAACAACGCGGTCGCCTTGACGTCGCCCGGGGTCGCGATGCGGTCGCCGGCAGCGCCCAAAACGAACGGGCGCACCGACGCCGGCGGTCGTACCCGATGCTGCGGCAACGTAAGATCGAGGATCGCGCGCGGCGACTCGATGGTGAGGTGCATCACCGATTGCGCCAGAACCTCCGGCGCGACGTCGTCGCTGAAATACAGCGGCCGCAGCGCGGCGAGCACGTCGCCGGCGAGATGCGGTGCGTCGAGACGGTGGAGGTTGACTAGATACTCCGGTTGATACGCGGCCAGGCGGTGCGCGACCGGACCCAGGCCGCCGGGCGGAATTGGCGCCAGCAGCGCCGCCGCGCGCACCGGGCCCGAAGCGAGCAGGCGCTCCGCGATCGCCGCGCCCATCGAATGCCCGATCAACACCGGGGGCGAGGGCAGACCCGCGGCGACCCGGGTGACGTCGACGGCGAAGTCGTCGAGGCCGGCGACGAACAACGTCTCGTGGCCGCCGCTCGCGCCGTGGCCGCGCAGGCTCAACGCATACGCCGCATAGCCGCGCGCTGCGAACCACGGCAGGAAGTGCGGCTCCCAGCACCAGCCATCGCAATATCCACCGTGAACGAAGAGCAGCGGCGGGCGACCGTTGGCCCGCGCGGGAAGTCGCGAACGGACTTCAAGATCCGGTTCGGGTGGTAGCATGAACAAGGTTGGAGACTACTTTACGGTCGCGCTGTGCGAAATCGTCGCTGGTTATTGAAAGATGCCCCCGACCCCGATTCCCAAGCGCGGGCCATTCTACATGACTCGAACGCCTCATCGCGGCATCGCCGTGGCACCCGCGGCGCTCCCCGCCGCTGCGTACGATTTCGACTGTCGCCGCTGCGCGCGTCTGGCGAGCTTCCTCGACGCGGTGCGCGCGGAGCATCCCGCGTATTTCTGCCATCCCGTGCCTGCGTTCGGGGACGCCGGTGCGCGGCTGGTCATCGTCGGGCTCGCGCCCGGGATGCACGGCGCCAACGCGACGGGGCGACCGTTCACCGGCGACTACGCAGGCATCCTGCTCTACCGGACGTTGTTCGGCTTCGGCTTCGCCACCGAGCCCGAGTCGCTCGGCGCCGGCGACGCGTTGCGGCTCATCGGCACGCGTATCACCAACGCGGTCAAGTGCCTGCCTCCCGGCAACAAGCCGCTGCCGGCCGAGATTCGCGAGTGCAACGCATATCTTGCGGCCGAACTCTCCACGCTGCCGAACGGCGCGGCGATCCTCGCGCTCGGTCGCATTGCGCACGACGCCGTTCTGCGCGCTCTCGACGTGCCGGCGCGCGGCCACGCCTTCACGCACGGCGCCAGGCACCCGCTCGAGCGGGACGTGTGCCTGTTCGACAGCTATCATTGCAGCCGCTACAACACCAACACCCGGCGGCTCACGCCGGCGATGTTCAAGCGCGTATTCCGGGACATTGCGCGGCATCTGAACCGGGAACAGACCCGCGTGCGCGTTGCCTGATTGCCCATGTCGTCGACGAAATCCGATCTCGACTCCCCGGCGCCGCCGGCGTTCGACGCCCGCGAGCTTATCGCATCGCTGCCGAACCGGCCGGGCGTGTATCGCATGCTCAACGCCACGGGCGAGACGCTCTATGTCGGCAAGGCGCGCGATCTCAGGAAGCGCGTTTCCAGTTACTTCCAGAAGACCGGGCACGCGCCGCGCACGGCGCTGATGGTCGCGCAGGTTGCGCGGGTCGAGACGACCGTTACGCGCTCCGAAGGCGAGGCGCTGCTGCTCGAGAACAATCTGATCAAGGCGCATCAGCCGCGCTACAACGTCGTCTTCCGCGACGACAAGAGCTACCCGTACGTGTGCCTGACCGGCGAGTCGTTTCCGCAACTGCGCTTCCACCGCGGCAAGCTGGAAAAACCGCATCGCTATTTCGGGCCGTTTCCGAGCGCCGGCGCGGTGCGCGACGGGATTGCGGTGCTGCAGAAGGTCTTCCAGATCCGCACCTGCGAGCCGAGCGTCTTCGCCAACCGCTCGCGCCCGTGCATGCTCTACCAGATCCAGCGCTGCACGGGCCCCTGCGTCGGGCTGATTGACGAAGCGGCCTATCGCGAGGACGTGCAGGACGCGACGCTGTTCCTCCAAGGCAAGACCAGCGAAGTCCTCGCCCACCTGCAGCGGCAGATGGACGAGGCCGCGGCCGCGCTCGCCTTCGAGCGGGCGGCCAAGCTCCGGGACAAGGTCACGCGGCTGCAGCAGCTCCAGTCGCGGCAGTTCGTCGAGAGCGCGACCGCGGGCGACATCGACGTCGTCGCCGCGGCCACGGAGCGGGGCCTCACCGCGGTCAACCTGGTGATGATTCGCGGTGGGCGCCACGTCGGCGACCGCAGCTTCTTCCCGCAGCACGCCGAGGGCGCGTCAGTGTCCGAGATCGTCCCCGCGTTCCTGATGCAGCATTATCTCGAGCTGCCCGCGCCGCCGACGATCATCGCGCTTGACGCTGCCGACGACGAGCTATTCGCGGAAGTACTCTCCGCGCAGTCGGGTCGCAGGGTCGAGATCGTGACTCATCCCGGCGGCGAGCGGCGCGTCTGGGTGACGATGGCGGTGCAGAACGCCGAGCTCGCGATCCGGCAGAAACTCGCGCAAAAGGCAACGCAGGACGAGCGCCTCGCGGCGCTGCAGGAAGCGCTAGCGTTGCCCTCGTCGGTGCAGCGGATCGAATGCTTCGACGTGTCGCATACGATGGGCGAGGCGGCGGTCGCCTCGTGCGTGATCTTCGATCGGCTCGCGATGCAGACCGGCGAATACCGGCGGTTCAACGTCAAGCCGCCGACCGGTGGCGACGACTATGCGGCGCTGCGCGAGGCGCTGACGCGCCGCGTTGCGCGTATCGTCGCCGGCGAGTATCCCGCGCCGGACCTGTTGGTGATCGACGGCGGCAAGGGCCAGGTCGCGGTCGCCGCCGAAGTGCTGGCGGAGCAGGGCTTGCACGCGGCGCATCTCATCGGCATCGCCAAAGGCCCGGAGCGCAAGCCCGGCCTCGAGGAGATCGTCTTCCCGGAGCGCGGGGCGACGCTGCAGCTGCCGGCCGATCATCCGGGGCTGCACCTGCTCCAGCAGATCCGCGACGAGGCGCACCGCTTCGCGATCCAGGGCCACCGCGCCCGCCGCGGCAAGGCGCGCACGACCTCGTCGCTGCAGGAGATCGGCGGGATCGGGTCCAAACGCCGCCAAGCGCTGCTCGCGCATTTCGGCGGACTCAAGGGCGTACAGGCGGCGAGCATCGACGATTTGGCACGGGTGCCGGGGATCAGCCGGGCGCTGGCCGAGCGCATCTTCGCCTCGCTGCATTAGCGGTCCTGCGGCGCCACAAACGTAACGCCGGGTCCGCTTTCCCAAGTAGAATGATGCCCCATCCGCAGTGGGGCCATGACGCTTCCGATCTGCGTGCAAGGCTGCGTATGGTTCCCAGAGGAGGCAAGCGATGACGAAGTATCGCGGTACCGGCGGATTTGCGCGGCGGCGCCCGTTCGCTCGCGCCCTGTTGCTGTTCTGCGGCGCGGCGCTCACGCTCGCCGGGGGCGCCGGCGCCGCGACCAAGGCCCAGAAACAGGCCGACGTGCGCAAGGTAGCCGACGCGACGCTGGCGCGCCTCTACAAGGTCCAGCCCGCGGCCAAAGCCGCCGTCGAGAAGTCGGCGGGCTACGCGGTGTTCGGCAATTTCGGGATGAAGATCCTGGTCGCCGGCGCCGGCAAGGGCGAAGGCGTCGCG
>JBGPYP010000399.1:0-2244 GCA_041493285.1 Casimicrobiaceae bacterium | reverse complement strand
GATCCTGGGCCTCCTGCCCAAGGAAAACGCCAGTGTTCTCCCGGGCAGCGAGATCCTCTACGGTGGCAGGAACCTGCTCGGCCTCGACGCGCTGGAGCTGCGCAAGCTCCGCGGCGCCGACATCTCGATGATCTTCCAGGAGCCGATGACCTCGCTCAACCCGGTGTTCACCGTCGGCTTCCAGCTTACCGAGGTGTTGCTGCTGCACATGGGCATGTCGCCGGGCGAGGCGAAAAAACGCGCGATCGCGCTGCTCGACGAAGTCGGCATCCCCGATCCCAAGTACAAGATCAATGCCTATCCGTCGCAGATGTCGGGCGGGCAGCAGCAGCGGGTGATGATCGCGATGGCGATCGCCTGTGAGCCCAAGCTCCTCATCGCCGACGAGCCGACGACCGCGCTCGACGTCACGATCCAGAAGCAGATCCTGGACCTGATCGCCGCGCTGCAGCGGCGGCACCAGATGTCGGTGCTGTTCATCACCCATGACCTCGCTGTCGTCGGCGAGATCGCGGACTACGTCGTGGTCATGCGCAACGGCGAGATCCGCGAGCAAGGGCCGGCCAAGGGTGTGTTCGAGAGCCCGCGGGACGCCTACACCAAGGCGCTGCTGCAGTGCCGCCCGCGGCTTGACCGGCGGCCGGTGCGGCTGCCGGTGATCGAGGATTTCATGGACGGCGGTGCGCACGCGATGAACCTGAACGAGCGCAAACGCGGCATTCAGTCCTCGGACCCGATCATTCTCGACGTGCGCAAGCTCGGCAAGGATTTCTACACGCGCGAGGGCATTTTCGGCCGCCGGAAGTTCGAGGCCGTGAAGGACGTGTCGTTCCGGCTGCCCAAGGGCAAGACGCTGGGGCTGGTGGGCGAGTCGGGGTCGGGCAAGACGACCGTGGGCCTGACGCTGATGCGCCTGCACGAGGCCTCCTCGGGCGAGGCGCTGTTCGAGGGGCGCGATATCCTCTCGATGACGGCGCGCGAGTTCATGGGCTACAAGCGGCGCATTCAGATCATCTTCCAGAATCCCTACGCTTCGCTCAACCCGCGGTTCATCATCGGCCAGACCCTGACCGAGCCGATGCTGATCCACGGCATCGGCTCGTCGGCGCAGGAGCGCACCAATCTCGCCTTCGAGATGCTCGACAAGGTGGGCCTGCCGGAGGTGTCGTTCTACAGGTATCCGCACGAGTTCTCGGGCGGGCAGCGGCAACGCATCGCGATCGCGCGCTGCCTCACGCTCAAGCCGGACATCCTGATCTGCGACGAGTCGGTATCCGCGCTCGACGTCTCGGTGCAGGCGCAGGTGCTCAATCTGCTGCAGGATCTCCAGGACGAGTTCCATCTCTCGTACATCTTCATCTCCCACGATCTCGCGGTCGTCAAGTACATTTCGGACCAGGTGATGGTGATGAACCAGGGCGAGATCGTCGAGATCGCCGACTCGGACGAGATCTACCGGCACCCGCAGCAGCCGTACACGCAGAAACTTCTTTCCTCCATCCCCAAGGGCTGGCACCACGGCGCTTGACCCGCCGCCAAGCCACGCGGGCGCGATCGAGCGCTACCGCGCGCACGCCGAAGGCTACGACGCGTCCGCCGCGCGAACGATGCGGCTGCGCCGGCGAACGATCGCCGCGCTCGATCTTGTTCCCGGCGACGCCGTTCTCGATGTCGCTTGCGGAACGGGACTGTCGTTTCCGCTGCTCGTTGCGGGCGTCGGCGCGACGGGGCGCGTGACGGGGGTCGAGCTTTCCGCCGACATGGCGCGGCGCGCGCGCGAGCGCATCGCCCAAGCCGGCTGGGCCAACGTGACGCTGATCGAATCTGCCGTGGAGGAAACGCGGCTGACGGATGCGTTCGACGCGGTGCTGTTCAACTTCACGCACGACGTGCTGCAATCGCCCACCGCGCTCTCGCGCGTATTCGCCGCCGCCAAGCCCGGCGCGCGCGTCGCGGTCTCTGGCTCGAAGCTTCTGCCGTGGTGGCTCGCGCCGGTCAACGCCATCGTGCGCCGGATCAACGCGCCGTACGTCACGACGTTCGCCGGGATGCGCCGCCCCTGGCGCTACCTCATCGAGTATGTTCCGGACCTCCGCATCCGCGCCGCGCTTTGGGGTGCGGGGTACGTCGCGCAGGGCCGTTACCGTAGCCCGGGCTCAGCATCGCGCGGTCCGGGGCCGCGCGTCGGCATCGCTACAACGTAAACGCCATCTCGCGCACGACCGCGCCCGGCAGGCGCATGCT
>JBGPYP010000084.1:0-9608 GCA_041493285.1 Casimicrobiaceae bacterium | reverse complement strand
TGTCGGCGTACGCCTTGCCGTCGCGCCGCGCTTTGGCCCATGTGACGTGCGCAGCTCCCGGTCCGTGGCACGCCTCGCAACCGACGCTGATCTCGTACTACTGCGTCTGGAAGCGGTCCGCGCCCGAATCATAATTCTTGCGCAAGCCGGTCGAATGGCAGTCCGCGTACATGTAGTTCCAATTCTGCGCCGGCCGCGTCCAATGCAGCTCGTCGGTGTGCGTGACGTGTTCCTTCGGATACAAGTGAAACCACTTGCGGCTCTTGACGTCCCACGCGATCGAAAGCGCCTGCAGCCGGCCGCCGGGCAGCTCGATCAGGTATTGCTGCAGCGGCTCGACGCCGAAGGTGTAGCGGACTCGTAGTCGTGCAGCTTGCCATCCGGTCCGTCGCTGCGCACGAAGAACTTCCCGTCGCGCCTCGAGAACGTGGAGGTAATGCCGGCGTAGCTGAAGCGCACGCTGTTGAAGTTGCCCAGGACCGTCTTCTCGTCGGCGACCTGCATCGCCGCCCGGCGCTGCGAGCCTTGCCACGCGGCGTATTCCGTGGCGTGACAGGCCGCGCACGCCGGGCTGCCGACGAAGCGCGATTCCGGCGTCGGCTCCGCAGCCTGCGCCGGCGTCAGGGACGCCGCGGCGAGAAGCAGGCAGCCGACGATGAGTCTTGGATCCAGCACGTGTACTTTCCGACGCCAGTCGAGCGAAGGGCGCTCGACGCGCTCGCGCCCCTTTTGAGCCGCGCGATTATACTCGTCGCTTCGCTTGGCATTGGGGCGGGAAAGAGACCGGGCCGGCGCGATCGTCATCGTTCTCGCGCCGCCAGCGGCACTAACGACAACTGCGCCAGCGTCGAGCAGTCGGTCTAGAATGGCACATCTGCGGAACCGCTGCGGCTCCGCGTTTGTCCGTTTTTGCAGGAGATCTCCATGGCCCCCGACACTCTCGAACGGCGAGCGCCGCTCGCCCTCAAAGATTCCGCGCTGCTCAGGCAACAGTGCTACATCGACGGCCGTTGGTCTGGCGCCGACAACGGCGCGACGCACGATGTCGTCAATCCCGCTACCGGTGTGCGCATCGGCACGGTCCCGCGGATGGGCGCGGCCGAAACGCACCGGGCGATCGACGCCGCGGACAAGGCGTGGCCGGCGTGGCGCAACAAGACCGCGAAGGAGCGCAGCGCGATCCTGCGCAAATGGGCCGATCTGCAGTTAGCGCACGCCAACGACTTGGCGCTGATCCTGACCAGCGAGCAAGGCAAGCCGCTGGCCGAGGCCAAGGGCGAGATCACGATCGGCGCCGCGTACACCGAGTGGTTCGCCGAGGAGGCGCGGCGCGTCTACGGCGACGTGATCCCGACGATCGGCAATGACCGCCGCCTGCTCGCGATCAAGCAGCCGGTCGGCGTCTGCGCCGCGATCACGCCGTGGAACTTCCCCTCGTCGATGATCACGCGCAAGGTTTCGCCCGCGCTCGCCGCGGGCTGCACGGTGGTGATCAAGCCCGCCGAGGCGACGCCGTACTCGGCGCTCGCGCTCGCGGAGCTGGCGCATCGAGCGGGCTTCCCGCCGGGCGTGCTCAACGTCGTCGTCGGCAACGCGCAGGCGATCGGCGGCGAGATGACGGCGAATCCGGTCGTGCGCAAGCTCTCGTTCACCGGTTCGACCGCGGTCGGGCGCTTGCTGATGCAGCAAGTCGCCCCGACGGTCAAGAAGTTGTCGCTGGAACTGGGCGGGAACGCGCCGTTCATCGTATTCGACGACGCCGATCTCGACGCCGCCGCGGAGGGTGCGATCGTCTCCAAGTATCGCAACACCGGGCAGACCTGCGTGTGCGCGAACCGCCTGTTCGTGCACGAGAAGGTCTACGACGCCTTCACCGCCAAGCTCGCGGAAAGAGTCCGCGCGCTCAAGGTCGGCCCCGGCACCGAGCCCGGCGTCGCCCAGGGCCCGCTGATCAATCGCGCGGCGCTCGACAAGGTCGAAGAGCACGTCGCCGACGCCACCGCCCGCGGCGCGAAGATCGCCGTCGGCGGCAAGCGACACTCGCTCGGCGGGACGTTCTACGAGCCGACGATCCTGACGGACGTGACGCCGGAGATGAAGATTTTCAGCGAGGAGACGTTCGGCCCGGTCGCGCCGCTGTTCCGGTTCTCGAGCGACGCCGAGGTGATCGAACTGGCCAACCGGACCGAGTTCGGTCTCGCGTCGTATTTCTACTCGCGCGACATCGGCCGCATCTGGCGCGTCGCCGAGGCGCTGGAGTACGGCATGGTCGGGGTCAACACGGGCTTGATCACGACCGAGGTCGCGCCCTTCGGCGGTGTCAAGCAATCCGGCCTCGGCCGCGAGGGCTCGAAATACGGCATCGACGAATACGTCGAGATCAAGTACGTCTGCATGGGCGGCGTCGACAAGTAGCCACATAACGGTGGCGGCCGGCGGGCCTGGACCGTCGGCGTTTGCCGCCGCTATCGTGCAACTCCGAACCTGACTCAGAACGTCGGCATCGGCTCCGCGGGTTCGCCCTTGGGCGCCGGGAAGTGCGACGGGAAGTAATCCGCGGGCGCTTGCTGCGCTTGAGCTGCGGTCGCGGGCGTTGACGTCGACGCCACGTAGGCGGGGGCCGTATCGGCCGCGACGATCAGTTGCCGCTCCGCAGCGAGCACAACGGTTCCGAGCACTGTCGCCAATGCCACGATCTTGAGCGACGTGACGACACGGTTCAGAGCCGATCGGGATTCGTTCAACATGTCTCACTCCTCGCGTATGGTTTCGCGGCGGAGGCGATGAACACGTTCGCCGCGAGTCCGGCGGCGTCCCTTCTTCGCACGCCGTGGCCCACAACCAATGTAGGCGCATGAGGCCGCGGCGCGAAGCCGAGGATTCCAGAGTGCGATTGCGGAGAATTCACGCGGCGGGACCGCACGCGGCCCCTGACTAGGTGCGGCCTCTTTGCGCCCTACACACGAAATGGCGCCAGTCGCGTCGGCCGCCTGGCCTTCTCGCGGGTCGCCCCCATGCGCTTCGCGCGCGGGGCGACCGGCAAGGCGGAGCGAGGTTCCACGAGCGGATGCGAGTGGAGGCGACCCGAGCCGGGCGCTAGGACCGACAACGTGACGAAGGAACTTCGCGCGACGGCGCTGGAGGACCCACTCCGCCGCTCGAAGCGGCCTCCTTGGGTCGTGAACACCCAATGCGCGCTACCCAGTCGGCCGCTTGGCCTTCTCGCGGGTCGCCCCCATGCGCTTCGCGCACGGGGTCCCACTCCGCCGCTCGAAGTCCCTACCAACCCGGCGGAGGCTTCTTGAGGATCGTGATCGTGCGGTCCTGGGTTGCGAGGTAGCCGCCGGCGACCAGGTCCTTGAGCAGCCGGCTGATCATGTCGCGCGATGCGCCGACGCGCTCGGCGATATCCTGCTGGGTGAGCTTCTCCGGCACGATTAGCTTGCCGTCGCGCTCGACCGCGAGCGTGAGCAGCAGCTTCACCAGCCGCCCGTAGACATCGGTGAGCGCAAGGCTTTTCACGTTCTCGGTCGTCAGTCGCACGCGCTGAATCAGCTTCTTGATCAGATGCAGCGCAAACTCGGGGTGAGCGAGCAGGAACTCGAGAAAGCTCGCGCGATTGACTAGCGCGCACGTCGTCGGCTCGACGGTCATGACCGACGCCGAGCGCGGGCTGCCGTCGAGCGACATTTCGCCGATATATTCGCCCGGTCCATGAAAGGCGATGACAACCCGCGTCCGGCCGCGTTGCTCGCGTAGACCTTCGTTCGCCCGGAAAGCACGATATAGAGCGAATCGCCGACCTCGCCCTCGTTGATGATGATCGTGTTCTTCGGATAGCTGCGGACGACGCCGGTCGCGGCGATCTCGCGCAAGGTCTCCGGCGCGAGCGGTGCGAGCGGATCAAAGGAAGCTGCAGTCTTGGCCATGGGCGCGATCGTGCGCGTAAATCCTAGCACGCTCGGCGATGCTGCGCTCGTCTGTCCCGTTCCTCGGTAAACGCAACCCCGGTGGGGCGCTACGGGATCACTCGTACTTGCGCAGATCCTCGATCACCTTGCCGTCGTTCGCCAGCTCGCCGGGTGCGTGGAACGATACCTCGCCGCGCAACTTGGTGACCTCGCGGATCGACGCGACGATCGCCTCCGCGCGAGTCGACCGATTGTCGGGCACCTCCACGTGCAGCGTCATGCGATCGCCGCCTTCCGCGGTGTCGACGACGAGCCGCGCCCTGCCGATCTCCGGATGCCGGCGCAGAATCTCGGCCACCTGCGAGGGATGCACGAACATGCCCTTGACCTTGGTTGTCTGGTCGGCGCGACCGAGCCAGCCCTTGATGCGGACGTTGGTGCGGCCGCACGCCGACGCGGCCGTCAGTGACGCCGGCAGCAGCGCCGAAAGATCGCCGGTGCCGAAGCGGATCAACGGATAGGCCGTCGTCACGAGCGTGGTGACGACGACTTCGCCGACCTCGCCCGGCGCGACCGGGTCCCCGGTGCCCGGCCGCACGATCTCGACCAGAACGCCCTCATCGACGATCAGCCCGTCGCGCGCCTCCGACTCGTAGGCGATCGTTCCCACGTCGGCACTCGCATACGCCTGGTAGCCGGCGATGCCGCGCGCCGCGAGTGCGTCGTGCAGGCTCGGCGGGAACGCCTCCCCCGAGACCAGCGCTTTCTTGAGGCTCGGCATCTTGACGCCCAGCTCGTCGGCCTTGTCGAAGATGATTTTGAGGAACGACGGCGTCCCGACGTAACCGGCGGGATTGAGTTCGGCGATCGCCTGCACCTGCTGTTCGGTCTGCCCGATGCCGCCAGCGAACACGGTGCAGCCGAGCGCGTGCGCGCCTGTCTCGAGCATCGAGCCCGCAGGCGTGAAATGGTACGAAAAGCAGTTGTGCACCAGGTCGCCGCGGCGAAACCCGGCGGCGAAGAGAGCACGAGCGAGGCGCCAGTAGTCGACCGTGGCGTCGTCGGGCTCGTAGATCGGGCCCGGCGAGGCGAAGATCCGCGGCGTCTCACCCGGGTGTGCAGTCGCGAACCCGCCGAAGGGCCGCGCCGCTTTCTGCAGCTCCAGCAACTCGGTTTTCCGGGTGACCGGCAACTGCGCCAGCGCGGCGCGCGAGTCGATCGCTTTCGGGTCGACCGCCGCAAAGATCCGCGCATACGCCGTCGTGCGCGACTTCGCCAGCGCGATGCGCGCCGGAAGCGCCGCGAGCTGCGAGCGCTCGCGTAATCCTGGATCGCGCGTCTCGAGCGTGTCGAAGTGGTCGGGCATCGCTGATTCAGCGACACTCGCAGGATCGCCAAGGAGATGCGAGTATCGCGCGCCGAGGCAAGGCGCCCGGCCCGAGGCGAGCGGAATGTACATAGTGGTACATGAGCATCGCCGAGGGCCGCGTAACGACGCATCGGCGCGGGAGACGACGCATATCGTTGGCGATCACGCCAGCCAGCGTTTTCGGCGGCGATAGTGCTTGACGTCGCGAAACGATTTGCGCCCAGCCGTCGACAACCCGAGATAGAATTCCTTGACGTCCTCGTTCTGCGCCAGGTCGGCCGCCGCTCCGTCCATGACCACGCGGCCGTTCTCGAGGATGTAGCCGTAATCGGCGAAGCGCAGCGCGACGTTCGTGTTCTGCTCCGCGAGAAGGAAGCTCACTCTTTCTTTCTGGTTCAGATCACGGACGATCTCGAATATCTCCTCGACGATTTGCGGCGCGAGCCCCATCGACGGCTCGTCGAGCAGTATCATCGCCGGCTGCGCCATCAGCGCACGCCCCACCGCGGTCATCTGCTGCTCGCCGCCGGAGGTATAGCCCGCGAGGCTCGTGCGCCGTTGCTTCAAGCGCGGAAAATAGCTGTACACCTTCTCGAGATCGGCCCTGATTTCGGCTCGTGACGCGCTGCGCGTGAACGCACCGGTCAGCAGGTTCTCGTCGACTGTCAGATGTTGAAAGCAATGCCGCCCTTCCATCACCTGACAAATGCCCAGCTTGACCAGCTCGTTCGGCGTCAGCCGGTCGACACGCCGGCCCTTGAACTCGATCGTGCCCTTGGTAACGTCGCCGCGCTCGGCGCGCAGCAGATTCGAGATCGCCTTGAGCGTCGTGGTCTTGCCCGCGCCATTCGCGCCGAGCAGCGCGACGATCCTGCCCTGCGGCACTTCGAGCGACACGCCCTTGAGCACGAGGATGACGTGATCGTAGATGACCTCGATGTTGTTGACCGACAGATAGGGCTTTGCCACGGCGCGCACTGCGGTCGTGATGGTATCGGGTGCTGCTGTCATGGATTGAATCACCGGAAGGAGCCGATGAGGTTTCTCTTCGCCTGCTCCCCGGAACCGAGAGAGGGCTGGAGTGAAGCGCCGCGTGCTCGCGGCGTCGCCTCACCCCAACCCTCTCCCGCAAGCGGGAGAGGGAAGGAAGGTAAAGCCGCGCTCAGGTTTCCTTGCTGCAGTCGCGCGGAGTGATGTTCTTCTCTTTGGCGTACGCAGCCGCAGATTGCTCGACCATCGACCGCACCAGCTCGCGATCCGGCTGGATCCAGTCGGTGATCACCTTCCACTGAGTGCCGTCCCACTGCAGGAACTTCACCGCGCCGCCGCCCTCATGGTCGGCGCAGGTCACCTTGAGCGATTGCATGAAGCCGGTCGCGCCCAGTTCCTTCAACCGCGCCTCGGTGATCTGCAGGTTCTCGATTCCCCAGCGGACCTGCTCGCCGGTCAGCGGCTTTTTGCCGTACTTTTCCTGCGCCTTCCGGATCGCCTCGACGGTGACGATCCCGTGGACTACGCCGCGGTTGTAATAGATGGAGCCGATCCGCGTCTGGTCTTCCATCTCGCCGCCTTTCTTGGCGTAGATATACTTCTTGATGTCCTGGATCACCGGAAAATTCGCGCCCGCGACGTTGAAGCCGGCGGCAATATAGCCCTTCGCCGCGTCGCCTGCCGGAATCGTATCCTCCTCGGCGCCCGACCACCAGACGCCGATGATGTGATCGCGCGGGAACCCGACCTTCGCTGCGGATTTCAGCGCCACCGGATTCATCACGCCCCAGCCACGCAGGATCACCCAATCGGGCTTGATCTGGCGGATCTGCAGCCATTGCGCGCCCTGCTCGTTGCCGGGGTGCGCCACCGGGATGTGCGTGACGGTGAAACCATACTTCTTCGCCTGCGCGTCGAGAACCGGAATCGTTTCCTTGCCGTAGGCCGAGTCGTGGTAGATGTTCACGATTTTCTTGCCCTTGAGCTTGTCCATCCCGCCTTCCTTCATGCCGATGAACTTGATCTTCGCCGTGTTCTGCGACCAGTAGTTGGTGATCAGCGGGAAGACGTACGGGAACACGCGGCCGTCGCTCGCATCGGTGCGGCCGTAGCCGAGCGAGATCATCGGGATCTTGTCGGCGGCGACCTTGTCGATCAGCGAATAAGTGATGCCGGTCGAAAGCGGATGAATGACCGTGGCGCCGGTCGGGCCCTTGTTCTTCTCGCGCTCGTAGCATTCGACGCCGCGGGCGTTGTTGTATTCGGTCTCGCATTTTTCGTAGGTGAGCTTGACCCCGCCCACGCCACCGTCCCGGGCATTGAGCATGTTGATGTAGTCGATGAAGCCGCCGAAGATGCCGGAGCCGCCAGGCGCGTACGGGCCGACCCAGTACCCGTTCATCGGGATGAATTGCTCGTTCTGGGCCGACGCTGCGGTTGCGGCACCGAGCAGCGCCAGGCCCAACAGGGCCGACTTGATCGCTCTCATGGATTGCCTCCTAGGCAAGAAAGGACTCGAAAGGACACGGCAAGGATTGGCGATAGTGGCCAGGGTGTCAATGGCAATGGTCAATAAACAGCGGATTTGACATGAAGCTTCCCCTTTGTCGCATTGCAGCATCAATGGGGAAACGGCCATAGCCGGAGCTTTTCCTTGCCGATCTGCCACAGCCGGGCGAGGCCGTGCGGCTCGACGATCAGGAAGAAAATGATCAAGCTGCCGAATACGATGAGTTCCAGGTTCGACATCAGCCCCGGCGGCAGCGTAACGCCTAGCAAGTGCTCGAGCGGCCCGGCCACGGTATTCAGGAAAATCGGCAACAGCGTGATGAAGGCGGCGCCCAGAAACGATCCGAGTATGCTGCCGGCGCCGCCGATGATCACCATGAACAGCACCCGGAACGACAGATCGAGGTTGAAGCCCTCGGGCTCGACGGTGCCGAGATAGGCGAAGGCGTACAGCGCGCCGGCGATGCCGCAGTAGAACGAGCTGATCGCGAACGCCAGCAGCTTAGTGTGCAGGATCCTGATGCCGATCACCTCGGCGGCCACATCCATGTCGCGCACCGCCATCCAGGCGCGGCCGACGGAGCTTCGCGTCATGTTCTTCGCCGCCAGCGCGAGGAGCGCGACGATCGACAAGACCAGCATGTACTTCGCCACCGGCGATTCGAACGAGTAGCCCAGGATCGTCATCTTCTGCGCATTGATGACTCCTGACGTGCTGTGGTTCGAGAACCAGCCGAACTTGGTCAGTGCCCAGACCACGAAAAATTGCGCGGCCAGCGTCGCCACCGCAAGGTAGAAGCCCTTGATGCGCAGGCTGGGCAACCCGAACACGATCCCCACCAGCGCCGCGCACACGCCGGCCAGCACGAACGCGACCAGCAGCGGAATGCCAGGCACACGGAGCATGAAGTTGTACGCCGCAAACGCCCCGACGGCCATGAACGCCGCGGTCCCGAGCGAGAGCTGGCCGGCGTATCCGGTCAGCAGGTTCAAGCCCAGCGTCGCCAACGCGAATATGAGCAGCGGCACCAGAATCGCCGACAGCCAATACTCGTTGGCGATCAGCGGCACGACCAGGAACGCGAAGGCGAGCAGGCCCGCGACCGCGATCCGGTCCTGGCGGATCGGAAAGATCTGCTGGTCCTCGGCGTAGGTGGCCTTGAACTGGCCGGCTTCTCGGTAAAGCATAAGTAGGGTCAGACTCGACTTTTCGCCGGTGACGGAGATGAGGAAAACATCGTAAAAAAAGTCGAGTCTGACCCTACTTATGCCAGTCGCTTAACATTCGCTGCGCTCATGTTAGCCTTCACCGAAAACATATCGCCCGCTATACGCGGTCGATATGTTTTTCACCGAACAAGCCTTCCGGACGGAAGAGCAAGAAGATGAGCGCTAGCACGTAGGGAAACCAGCCCTCGACGCCACCGCCGACGTAGGGCCCGAAATACACCTCGGCCAGCTTTTCGCTGGCCCCGATGATAAGTCCGCCGACGATCGCGCCGGGAATCGATTCGAAGCCGCCGAGGATCAGCACCGGCAAGGCTTTCAGCGCAAGGAAGGTAAGCGCGTACTGCACGCCGTTGCGCGCCCCCCACAGCAGGCCCGCAACCAGCGCGACGAATCCGGCAACCGCCCAGACGATGCCCCAGATCTGCTGCAATGGAATGCCCACCGCGAGCGCCGCCTGGTGATCGTCGGCGACCGCGCGCAGCGCCCGGCCGATGCGGGTGCGGCTGAAGAACAGCGCCAGCGACGTGACCAGCACCGCGGCGATGCCGGCGACGGAGACGTCGAACTTGGAAATGTTCATGCCGGTCGCGTCCGTGATC
>JBGPYP010000332.1:0-2937 GCA_041493285.1 Casimicrobiaceae bacterium | reverse complement strand
GCCGGCCGGTCGATGCCGGGCAGGGTCTTGAGCACGAAGCGGGAGATCGCCATCAGCGCTCCAGTGTTCCCAGCCGACACGCAGGCCTGCGCGAGGCCATCCTTCACCAGATTGATCGCGACGCGCATCGACGAGTCTTTCTTTCGCCGCAGGGCATCCGCGGGCGGTTCGTGCATCTCGACGATCTCGCTTGCAGCGTGAACGCGCACGCGCTCGGCGGCGGGCGAGTTCACGGCAGCGAGCACTTGGCGGACGGCGTCTTCGTTGCCGACCAATATAATGCGCGCGTCGGGAGTCTCTTCGAGGAATCGAAGCGATGCCGCGACGGTCACTGGCGGGCCGTGGTCGCCCCCCATCGCGTCGACGGCAATGGTGACTTGCATCGGGTCAGGGCGGGCGCGTCAGTGGGCCCAACGCAACGACGGTTTGTGCGTGGCTGGTCGCGAAGCGGAGCGTTCCCGGTACGCGGGACTAGGCGTCAGCCTTGGTCTTGACGACCTTCTTGCCGCGATAGTAGCCGCTCGGGCTGATATGGTGGCGCTGATGTACTTCGCCGGTCACCGGCTCGACCGCCAGCGGCGGGTTGGTCAGAAAGTCGTGCGCGCGGCGCATACCGCGCTTGGACGCCGATTTCTTGTTTTGCTGAACAGCCATCTTGGTTCACTCCTCAACGGTTCCCCCGGGTCCCTTCTTGAGCGCGACGAGCCGCGCAAATGGGGACGGCGTATTTCGCTCCGGGCCCACGCCGCCGGACCCGGCCGCTTGCGCCGTCGCCGCCGGACATTGCGCCTCGGCATGCATTGGCGCCAACGGCAGCGACAGGAGCAGCTCGTCTTCGACCAACGTCATCGCATCGAGCGGTGCCGAGGCAAGCAGCACTTCCGCTTCGTCGGTGTCCAGCTGCGCCAGCTCGGCTTCGTCGCGCGCGAGCAACAATTCGGATCGCTGCTCGACCGGCGCGCCGAAAGGCTCCAGACAGCGCTGGCACACGAGCGGCAGACTGCCCCGGATCGTCAACGTCAACGTCGGCCGGTCGAGCGCGTCGCGGCCACCGTCGATCCGCCACGAGACCATCGCCGTGCTCGCCGTCTGCGCCAGCCGGTCGAACAAGCGTGCCCGCCGCGCCACGTCGATCTCGCCGGCGAGCGCCTCGCCGCGGATCGCGAGCCTGAACGCATCAAAGCGTCGCGACTGCGTCAACCCTGCACTTCGCCCGGCGGTTCCCTTTACCATCGCTTGCGCGCCATCGATGCTTCGCACCGATACGCGTCCCGGCGCTTCGATTCGGCCACGCATTTGGCAACTCATTTGCCAACTGAGCAGGCCACTGCCGAAGCAACTTCGACGAAGCAAAACGTAGCATAATAGCCCCGCTTGCGCGCCCTGTCAAAGAAAACCGTGGAAACAACGACTTCGCCGCGAATTCCGCCGCTGATTCTCGCTTCGACTTCGCGCCATCGCCGCGCCTTGTTGCAGCGTCTCGGGCTCGCCTTCGACGTCGTCGCGCCGGACGTCGACGAAACGCCCCTGCCCGGCGAGCGGCCCGCGGACACGGCCGTGCGGCTGGCCGAGGCGAAGGCGCGCACTGTTGCCCGCCTCCATCCCGACGCGCTGATCATCGGTTCCGACCAGGTCGCCGACTTTCACGGCGAGTCCGTCGGCAAGCCGCGCGACCGCGCCCACGCGTTCGAGCAGCTGCGCGCGATGCGCGGACGGACCGTCATCTTCCACACCGCAGTGGCGCTGCTCAACGCACGGACGGGCGTTTGCCGCAACGCGCTGGTCGACGTCGCGAGCACGTTTCGCAGCGCCGATGACGCGGCGCTGGAAGCGTATCTCGAACGCGAGCAACCTTTCGATTGCGCCGGTGCGGTGAAGTCGGAAGGGCTCGGCATCGCCCTGTTCACGCGGATCGCCAGCGACGACCCGACGGCGCTGATAGGCTTGCCATTGATCCGCCTCACCGACCTGCTCGAGGCCGAGGGCGTGCATCCGCTGCCGGCGGCGGAGTGAAGGCCCCGTCGCGCTCTGCGGTGCGCCGGCTCGGCAGGCTCTACGTGATCCCGAGCCTGCTGGGTGTGGTCCCGCCTGCTGCCGTTCTACCTCAGCGCACGATCGACATCGCGCGCGGCTTGGCCCATTTCGTCGTCGAGACGCCCAAGATCGCGCGCCAGTTTTTGAAGACGCTCGCGCCGGAGCGCCCATTGCAGTCGATCGCCATGGCCGAACTGTCCGAGCACACGCCCGCGGAGCGCACTCTCGAGCTCCTCGCGCCGGCGCTGCGCGGGGAGGATCTCGGCTTGATCTCGGATGCGGGTTGTCCCGGCGTCGCAGATCCAGGCGCGCTCCTCGTCGCCGCCGCGCACCGCGCAGGCGTTGCCGTGATTCCGCTGGTGGGTCCCTCGGCGGTGCTGTTGGCGCTCATGGCGGCGGGAATGAACGGCCAAGCCTTCGACTTCCACGGCTATCTGCCGGCGAAGCCCGCCCCGCGCGACGCGGCACTGCGGAGGCTGGATCAGGCGGTCGCGCGCACTGGCGCAACGCAGATCTTCATCGAGGCGCCGTATCGCAACGCCGCACTGGTCGACGCGGTTCTGTCAGTGTGCCGTCCGAAGTGGAGATTCTGCGTCGCCGTCGATCTCACGCTGGCGACCGAGCAGGTCGTCAGTCGTCCGATCGCGACCTGGCGCACCGCGACGCGGCCGGCGCTGGCCGGGCGGCCGGCAATTTTTCTCTTGGGTCGTGACTAGCGTAGCCCGGGATCTACGTCCCTGATTCGCTCGCGTCGGCGACCTCCTTGGTCGTTCAACGCAGCGTGTCTCGGCGAGTGTCGGCGCCGCTACGTCGACTCACCACGCGCGATCCCCACGCTCCGCGTGGGGCCCCTCGCCGCGGGTTCGCGCCGTTACTCGTCCGGCCAGCTCTTGATGTAACTCT